>NZ_PIGG01000080.1 GCF_002924445.1 Minwuia thermotolerans | reverse complement strand
CTACTCTATGATGGACGCGACGACGCCGGCGCCGACGGTGCGTCCGCCCTCGCGGATGGCGAAGCGCAGGCCCTCGTCCATCGCGATCGGGTTGATCAGCTGCACCGTCATGGCGACGTTGTCGCCCGGCATCACCATCTCCGTGCCTTCCGGCAGTTCGATCACGCCCGTGACGTCCGTCGTCCGGAAATAGAACTGCGGCCGGTAGTTGCCGAAGAACGGCGTGTGACGGCCGCCCTCCTCCTTGGTCAGGATATAGGCCTCCGCCTTGAACTTCGTGTGCGGCGTGATCGAGCCCGGCTTCGCCAGAACCTGGCCGCGCTCCACGTCGTCGCGCGCCACGCCGCGCAGCAGCGCGCCGATGTTGTCGCCCGCCTCGCCCTGATCCAGCAGCTTGCGGAACATCTCCACGCCCGTGCACGTCGTCTTCTTGGTGTCGCGGATGCCGACGATCTCGACCTCCTCGCCAACCTTGACCACGCCGCGCTCCACGCGCCCCGTCACCACCGTGCCGCGGCCCGAGATCGAGAACACGTCCTCGATCGGCATCAGGAACGGCTGGTCCTTCGGACGCTCCGGCTGCGGCACGTACTCGTCCACCGCCTTCATCAGCTCCAGGATCGCCTTCTTGCCGATCTCGTCGTTCGTCCCCTCGACCGCCGCCAGCGCAGAGCCGCGGATGATCGGGATGTCGTCGCCGGGGAAATCGTACGAAGACAGCAGCTCGCGGATCTCCAGCTCGACCAGCTCCAGCAGTTCCTCGTCGTCGACCTGGTCGACCTTGTTCATGAACACCACCAGCGCCGGAACGCCCACCTGGCGCGCCAGCAGGATGTGCTCGCGCGTCTGCGGCATCGGACCGTCCGCCGCCGAAACCACCAGGATCGCGCCGTCCATCTGCGCAGCGCCCGTGATCATGTTCTTCACGTAGTCGGCGTGACCCGGGCAGTCGACATGCGCGTAGTGACGGTTCTCCGTCTCGTACTCCACATGCGCCGTCGAGATCGTGATGCCGCGCGCCTTCTCCTCCGGCGCGTTGTCGATGTCCGCGTACGACTTCACCGCGCCGCCATATTCCGCAAGCGTCATCGTGATCGCCGCCGTCAGCGTCGTCTTGCCGTGGTCAACATGGCCAATCGTGCCAACGTTGCAGTGCGGCTTGTTACGCTCAAACTTCTCCTTGGCCATCTTCTCTTCTCCGGCTCTCGGCTTTGTCGTGTCTCTTCAGTGATGCCCGATCCGCGCCGTCACGCCAGCTTGGCGATGACTTCGTCGGAAATGCTCTGGGGCACCTGCTCATAGTGATCGAACTGCATGGTGAACTGCGCCCGCCCCTGGGTCATGGAGCGCAGCGTGTTCACGTAGCCGAACATGTTGGCCAGCGGCACCATGGCGCTGATGACCGTCGCGTTGCCGCGCGGCTCGGAGCCCTGCACCTGGCCGCGGCGGCTGTTCAGATCGCCCATGACGTCGCCCACGAATTCCTCCGGCGTCACGGCCTCGACCTTCATCATCGGCTCCAGCAGCTTGGCGCCCGCCTTCGGCGCGGCCTCGCGGAACGCCGCCCGGGCGGCGATCTCGAAGGCCAGAACCGAGGAGTCGACGTCGTGGCTGGCGCCGTCGATCAGCTCCGCACGCACGTCGATCAGCGGGAAACCCGCCAGCACGCCGGCGTCGATGACCGAGCGCAGGCCCTTCTCGACGCCCGGGATGTACTCCCGCGGCACCGAACCGCCGACGATCTTGCTTTCGAAGGTGAAGCCGGAGCCCGGCTCGCCGGGACCCAGGATCAGCTTCACCCGCGCGAACTGGCCGGAACCGCCGGTCTGCTTCTTGTGGGTGTAGTCGATCTCGGTGTCGCGGGTCAGCGTCTCGCGGTAGGCCACCTGGGGGGCGCCGACATTGGCCTCGACCTTGAACTCGCGCTTCATGCGGTCGACGATGATGTCGAGGTGAAGTTCGCCCATGCCCTTGATGACCGTCTGGCCGGTCTCCTGGTCGGTGGTCACGCGGAAGGACGGATCCTCCTGCGCCAGCCGGCCGAGCGCGATCGACATCTTCTCGTGGTCGGCCTTGGTCTTCGGCTCCACCGCGATCTCGATGACCGGGTCGGGGAACTCCATCGCTTCCAGCACCACCGGCTTGAGCGGATCGCAGAGCGTGTCGCCCGTGGTGGTGTCCTTCAGCCCGGCGATGGCGATGATGTCGCCGGCCATGGCGACCTTGACGTCCTCGCGGTCGTTGGCGTGCATCATCAGCATGCGGCCGATGCGCTCGCGCTTGCCCTTGACGGAGTTCAGGATCGACTGGCCGCTCTCGACCTGGCCGGAATAGATGCGGCAGAAGGTCAGCGAGCCGACGAACGGGTCCGACATGATCTTGAAGGCCAGCGCCGAGAAGGGTTCGTCGTCGGACGACCGGCGGACCATCTCGGTCTCCGGCTCATCGACCTTGTGACCCTGGATGGCTTCGACGTCGGTGGGGGCCGGCATGTAGTCGACCACGGCATCCAGCAGGGGCTGCACGCCCTTGTTCTTGAATGCGGTGCCCAGCAGCACGGGCACGAAGGCGTTGGTCAGGGTGGCCTTGCGGATCAGCCGGCGCAGCGTGTCGGCGTCCGGCTCCTCGCCATCGAGATAGGCCTCCATGACCGCCTCGTCGAGCTCCACGGCCGCCTCGACCAGCTTCAGGCGGTACTCCGCGGCCTGATCGGCCAGATCCGCCGGAATCTCGCGGTACTCGAACTCGGCGCCCAGCGTCTCTTCCTTCCAGACGATCGCGCGCATCTCGACCAGGTCGACCACGCCGACGAAGTCTGATTCCACGCCGATCGGCAGCTGCAGCGGGATCGGCAGGCAGCCCAGGCGGTCGACCATCATCTCCACGCAGCGGAAGAAGTCGGCGCCCATGCGGTCCATCTTGTTGACGAAGCACATGCGCGGCACGCGGTACTTGTCGGCCTGACGCCAGACGGTCTCGGTCTGCGGCTCCACGCCGGCCACCGCGTCGTAGACGGCGACGGCGCCGTCGAGCACGCGCAGCGAACGCTCCACCTCGATGGTGAAGTCCACATGGCCAGGCGTGTCGATGATGTTGATGCGGTGGTCGCGCCAGAAGCAGGTCGTCGCGGCCGAGGTGATGGTGATGCCCCGCTCCTGCTCCTGCTCCATCCAGTCCATCGTGGCGGCGCCGTCATGGACCTCGCCGATCTTGTGGGAGCGGCCGGTGTAATAGAGGATTCGCTCGGTCGTGGTGGTCTTGCCGGCATCGATGTGGGCCATGATGCCGATATTGCGATAGCGGTTGAGAGGCGTCTGGCGGGACATGTCCTGAACTCCTGCTCCGGCCTTACCAGCGGTAATGGGAGAAGGCCTTGTTGGCCTCCGCCATCCGGTGGGTGTCTTCGCGCTTCTTGACGGCGCCGCCGCGGCTGGAGGCCGCGTCCATCAGCTCGCCGGCCAGACGCTCCATCATGGTGTTCTCGGAACGCTTGCGCGCGGCGTCGATCAGCCAGCGGATGGCCAGCGCCTGGGCGCGCTCGGGGCGAACGTCGACCGGCACCTGGTAGGTGGCGCCGCCGACGCGGCGGGAGCGGACCTCCAGATGGGGACGCGCATTGCTCAGCGCCTCGTGGAAGATGTCGACCGGGTTGCGGCCGATCTTGCGCTCGACCTGCTCGAACGCGTTGTAGACGATGCGCTCCGCGGCGGACTTCTTGCCGTGGTACATCAGGTTGTTCATGAACTTCGACACCACCACGTCCCCGTGAATGGGGTCGGGCAGGATCTCGCGCTTCTCGGCTGCGTGACGACGTGACATGACCTAATTCTCTCCGATCACTTCGGCCGTTTGACGCCGTATTTCGAACGGCGCTGGCGACGGTCCTTGACGCCCTGGGTGTCGAGCACGCCGCGCAGGATGTGGTAGCGCACGCCGGGCAGGTCCTTGACGCGGCCGCCGCGGATCAGCACCACCGAGTGCTCCTGGAGGTTGTGCCCCTCGCCCGGGATATAGCTCGTGACTTCGAAGCCGTTGGTCAGCCGAACGCGCGCGACCTTGCGCAGCGCCGAGTTCGGCTTCTTCGGCGTCGTGGTGTAGACGCGCGTGCAGACGCCGCGCTTCTGGGGGCACGCCTCCATCGCCGGCACCTTGTTGCGCTCGATCGGCGCCTTGCGCGGCTTGCGGATCAACTGGTTAATCGTCGGCATGGTGTCCGAGCCTTCTCCAAACGAAACCTGCCGGGGCGCGCCCCGGTACGTGATTGTTGCGAAACGTGGGTAGCGTTCTTCCAAGCACCGGACAAAGACGAAGCGAGCCGTGAGCCGGCCCGCCGATGTTCCCTGTCCCGACGGCCTGTCCACTGGCCACTGTCAGAGCTTGGACGAACGGAACTGCGTCTTGGACGAAGCCAACTACCAGCACCGCAATGGGCGCGGACTATATGAAGGCACCCCCATAGCGTCAACAGCAAAAGCGCGGAAAAAACCGCTGGCGGGAAAGGGAGTTAGCGGAACGACTTGAGAGACGGAATCGAACGGATTCCGCCGCGCCCGCGCAACAATCTTTCAATAACGGAACGGGGCGGACGCCGAGACGCCCGCCCCCTCCATCATTCGCGGTCGACCGCGCGCCGCCCGACTACTCTCCGGCGGCGGTGATCGCGGTCGGCTCCTCGGCCGCCGGCCTGGCGCTCTCCTCCGCCAGCTTGCGGTCGCGCTCGGCGGCCACCCGGCGGATCTCGTTCATCATCGCGCCCGTCCCCGCGGGGATCAGACGGCCGACGATGACGTTCTCCTTCAGGCCGGCAAGATCGTCGACCTTGCCGTTGACCGACGCCTCCGTGAGTACGCGCGTGGTCTCCTGGAAGGACGCCGCGGAGATGAACGACCGGGTCTGCAGGCTGGCCTTGGTGATGCCGAGCAGCACCGGCTCGCCCCTGGCGATCTCGCCGCCCTCCTTCGCCACCTTGGCGTTCTCGGCCTCGTACTCGTGGCGGTCGATCTGCTCGCCGATGAGCATCGTGGTGTCGCCGGTGCGCGTGATCTCGATCTTCTGCAGCATCTGGCGGGTGATCACCTCGATGTGCTTGTCGTTGATCTTCACGCCCTGCAGCCGGTAGACCTCCTGGATCTCGTTGACTAGGAACTCGGCCAGCGCCTCGACGCCCAGGATCTTGAGGATGTCGTGGGGCGCCGGATTGCCGTCGACGATATAGTCGCCACGGCGCACCTGGTCGCCTTCGTGGACCAGGATGTGGCGGCCCTTGGCGATCAGATAGTCGACCGGCTCCTCGCTGTCGTCATCGGGGATGATCGTCAGCTTGCGCTTCGCCTTGTAGTCCTTGCCGAACTCCACCCGGCCGTCGACCTCGGCCAGGATGGCGTGGTCCTTCGGCCGCCGGGCCTCGAACAGCTCCGCCACCCGCGGCAGGCCGCCGGTGATGTCGCGTGTCTTCGAGCCCTCGCGCGGGATACGCGCCAGCACGTCGCCGGCATGCACGTTCTGGCCGTCCTGGACCGACAGGATCGCGTCGACCGGCAGGAAGTAGCGGGCTTCCTGGTCGTTCTCCAGGTTGATCACCTCGCCCTTCTCGTCGCGGAGCGTGATGCGGGGCCGGAGATCGTTGCCGCCCGCCTGGCTCTTCCAGTCCATGACGACCTTGGAGGCGATGCCCGTGTTCTCGTCGACCACATCGCGCAGGCTGACGCCGTCGACCAGATCGCGATAGGTGACGTCGCCCGACTTCTCGGTGATGACGGGGATCGTGTAGGGATCCCATTCGGCGATCTTCTCGCCGCGCGCCACGGGCTTGCCGTGGTCCTTCGACAGTCGGGTGCCGTAGGGCACGCGGTGACGGGCCCGCTCGCGGCCGTTCTGGTCCAGCAGCACCAGTTCGGTGGTGCGGTTCATCACCACCAGCCGGCCCTGCGAATCCTCGACCACGTTGCGGTCCTCGATCTTCAGCGAGCCGTCATAGGCCGCCTCGACGCTGGAGCTCTCGCCCGCCTGCGCCGCGCCGCCGATGTGGAACGTGCGCATGGTGAGCTGGGTGCCCGGCTCGCCGATGGACTGCGCCGCAATGACGCCGACCGCCTCGCCCTGGTTCACCGGCGTGCCCCGGGCCAGATCGCGGCCGTAGCAGGCCGCGCAGACGCCCTGGCGGTTCTCGCAGGTGAGCACGGAGCGGATACGGACCGCCTCCACGGCGGCGTCGGTGATGACCTCCACCTCCGGCTCTTCGAGCAGCGTGCCGGCCTTGTAGAGCACGTTGCCGCTCACCGGGTCGGTGATGTCCTCGGCCGAGGTACGGCCCAGGATGCGCTCGCCCAGCGGCGCGATGACGTCGGCGCCGTCGACCACTTCGCGCACCAGCAGCCCCTGCGTGGTGCCGCAGTCGACCTCGGTGATCACCGCGTCCTGCGCCACGTCCACCAGACGCCGCGTGAGGTAGCCCGAATTCGCCGTCTTCAGGGCGGTGTCGGCCAGGCCCTTGCGGGCGCCGTGCGTGGAGATGAAGTACTCCGACACGGTCAGGCCTTCCTTGAAGTTGGAGATGATCGGGGTCTCGATGATCTCGCCCGACGGCTTGGCCATCAGGCCGCGCATGCCGGCAAGCTGCTTCATCTGCGCCTGCGAACCGCGGGCGCCGGAATGGGCCATCATGTAGATCGAGTTCGGCTGGCCGTTGTTGGCCAGGCGGGTCGATTCCATGCCCTTCATCATCTCGTCGGCGACCTTGTCGGAGCACTGCATCCAGGCGTCGACGACCTTGTTGTACTTCTCGCCCGTGGTGATCAGGCCGTCGAGATACTGCTGCTCGTACTGCTTGATCAGCTCGTTGGTCTCGCCGACCAGCTTCTCCTTGGCCTCGGGGATGATCATGTCGTCCTTGCCGAAGGAGATGCCGGCCCAGCAGGCGTGGGCGAAGCCCAGACCCATGATCCGGTCGCAGAACATGACCGTCTCCTTCTGACCGGCGTGCCGGTAGACGATGTCGATCATGTTGCCGATCTCCTTCTTGGTCAGCAGCTGATTGACCAGGGAGAAGGGGACATTGGCGTTCTTCGGCAGTTCGCGCGCGATAAGCATGCGGCCCGGCGTGGCCTCGACCAGTTCGGTGACCTCGTTGCCCTCGGCGTCGACCGTCTTCCAGCGCGCCTTGATCTTCGCGTGCATGGCGACGACGCCGTGATCGAGCGCGTACTCGATCTCGTCATCGGTGGCGAAGATCATGCCCTCGCCCTTCGCGCCGTCGGTCTGCATCGACAGGTAGTAGAGGCCGAGGACGATGTCCTGGCTGGGGACGATGATCGGCTTGCCGTTGGCGGGCGAGAGGATGTTGTTGGTCGACATCATCAGCACCCGGGCCTCGAGCTGGGCTTCCAGGGACAGCGGCACGTGCACCGCCATCTGGTCGCCGTCGAAGTCCGCGTTGAAGGCGGTGCAGACCAGCGGATGAAGCTGGATCGCCTTGCCCTCGATCAGCACCGGCTCGAAGGCCTGGATGCCGAGGCGGTGGAGCGTCGGCGCGCGGTTCAGCATCACCGGATGCTCGCGGATGACCTCCTCCAGGATGTCCCAGACCTCCGGGCGCTCCTTCTCGACCAGCTTCTTGGCCGACTTCACGGTGGGCGCGAGGCCCTGCAGTTCCAGCTTGGCGTAGATGAACGGCTTGAACAGCTCCAGCGCCATCTTCTTGGGCAGGCCGCACTGGTGCAGCTTCAGCTCCGGACCGACCACGATGACCGAACGGCCCGAATAGTCGACGCGCTTGCCCAGCAGGTTCTGGCGGAAGCGGCCCTGCTTGCCCTTCAGCATGTCGGCGAGCGACTTCAGCGGGCGCTTGTTGGCGCCGGTGATGACGCGGCCGCGGCGGCCGTTGTCGAACAGGGCGTCGACCGCCTCCTGCAGCATGCGCTTCTCGTTGCGCACGATGATGTCCGGCGCGCGCAGCTCGATCAGCCGCTTCAGGCGGTTGTTGCGGTTGATCACCCGGCGGTAGAGATCGTTCAGGTCGGAGGTCGCGAAGCGGCCGCCGTCCAGCGGCACCAGCGGGCGCAGCTCCGGCGGCAGCACGGGAATGACCTCCAGGATCATCCATTCCGGGCGGTTGCCGGATTCGATGAAGGCCTCGATCAGCTTCAGGCGCTTGACGATCTTCTTGGGCTTCAGCTCGGACTTGGTCTCGGCCAGCTCGCGGCGCAGGTCCTGGCGGATTTCCTGCAGGTCCAGACCCATGAGGATGTCACGCACCGCCTCGGCGCCGATGCCGGCGGTGAAGGCGTCCTCGCCGTACTCGTCCTGGTAGTCGTAGAACTCCTCCTCGGTGAGGAGCTGGAAGCGCTTCAGCGGCGTGAGACCCGGCTCGATGACGATGTGCTGCTCGAAATACAGCACCCGTTCCAGATCCTTCAGCATCATGTCGAGGACCAGGCCGATGCGGCTGGGCAGCGACTTCAGGAACCAGATGTGGGCGACGGGCGCGGCCAGTTCGATATGGCCCATGCGCTCGCGCCGGACCTTCTGGGTCGTGACCTCGACGCCGCACTTCTCGCAGATGATGCCGCGGTACTTCATGCGCTTGTACTTGCCGCACAGGCACTCGTAGTCCTTGATCGGACCGAAGATGCGGGCGCAGAACAGGCCGTCCCGCTCCGGCTTGAAGGTGCGGTAGTTGATGGTCTCCGGCTTCTTCACCTCGCCGAAGGACCAGGAGCGGATCTGGTCGGGACTGGCCAGGCCGATCTTGATGTGATCGAAGCTCTGGGCCGTCTGCTGCTGACCGAACAGTTGCAGGGCGTCTTGCATGGTTACTTACCTCCGAAGGTAGGGCCGAGGGGGTTCGGGGCGGAACCCGCCATCAGCCGTCGGAATCCCTGAGTTCGACGTTCAGACCCAGCGAGCGCATTTCCTTGACGAGCACGTTGAAGCTCTCGGGGATGCCGGCCTCGAACGTGTCGTCGCCGCGGACGATCGCCTCGTAGACCTTGTTGCGGCCGGCCACGTCGTCGGACTTCACCGTCAGCATCTCCTGCAGCGTGTAGGCCGCGCCATAGGCTTCCAGCGCCCAGACCTCCATCTCGCCGAAGCGCTGGCCGCCGAACTGCGCCTTGCCGCCCAGCGGCTGCTGGGTGACCAGGCTGTAGGGGCCGATCGAGCGGGCGTGGATCTTGTCGTCCACCAGATGGTGCAGCTTCAGCATGTAGATGTAGCCGACGGTCACCGGACGGTCGAACTGCTCGCCGGTACGGCCGTCGTGCAGCATGACCTGGCCGGTGCGGTCCAGACCCGCGCGCTCCAGCATCTCCACGATGTCGGGCTCCCGGGCGCCGTCGAACACCGGCGTCGCCATGGGCACGCCGCGGCTGAGATTGGTCGCCAGCTCCATGCGCTCTTCGTCGCCGAGCGCCTGGATGTCCGACATCTCCTCGTCGTTGTAGACCTTGGCGAATTCGGTCAGCAGCGGCTTGGTGCCCTTGCCGTTGGCCTTCACGCCTTCCAGCGCCTCGCCGATCTTCAGGCCCAGGCCGCGCGCGGCCCAGCCCAGATGGGTCTCGAGGATCTGGCCGACGTTCATGCGGCTCGGCACGCCGAGAGGGTTGAGCACCACGTCGACCGGGGTGCCGTCCTCCAGGAAGGGCATGTCCTCTTCCGGCACGATGCGGCTGATGACGCCCTTGTTGCCGTGGCGGCCGGCCATCTTGTCGCCGGGCTGGAGCTTGCGCTTGATGGCCACGAAGACCTTGACCATCTTCATCACGCCAGGCGGCATCTCGTCGCCGCGCTGCAGCTTCTCGACCTTGTTGTTGAAGCGGGCCTGCAGGGCGCCGATGGCCTCGTCGAACTGGCGCCTGAGCGCCTCGATGTCGGCCATCGCCTTGTCGTCGGCCAGCACGATCTGCCACCACTGGCCGTGGCTCAGGCCGCCCAGCACGTCCTCGGTGATCGCAACGCCGGTGCGGAAGCCGCGGGGTCCGCTCTCCGCCTCCTTGCCGAGCAGCAGGTTGCGCAGGCTGGCGTAGATGTTGCGCTCGTAGATGGCGCGTTCGTCTTCCATGTCCTTGCGCAGGCGCTCGATCTCGTCGCGTTCGATCTGCAGGGCGCGCTCGTCCTTCTCGACGCCGTGGCGGTTGAAGACGCGCACCTCGACCACCGTGCCGGAGGTGCCCGGAGGCATCTTCAGCGAGGTGTCGCGCACGTCCGCCGCCTTCTCGCCGAAGATGGCGCGGAGCAGCTTCTCCTCCGGCGTCATCGGGCTCTCGCCCTTCGGCGTGATCTTGCCGACCAGGATGTCGCTCGCCTCGACCTCAGCGCCGATGTAGACGATGCCGGCCTCGTCGAGGTTCTTCAGCGATTCCTCTGAGACGTTGGGAATGTCGCGGGTGATTTCCTCCGGGCCCAGTTTGGTGTCGCGGGCCATGACCTCGAACTCCTCGATGTGGATCGAGGTGAAGACGTCGTCCTTCACGATCCGCTCGGAGATGAGGATGGAGTCCTCGAAGTTGTAGCCCATCCACGGCATGAAGGCGACGAGCACGTTCCGCCCGAGCGCCAGTTCGCCCATGTCGGTGGAGGGGCCGTCGGCCATGATGTCGCCGACCTTCACCATGTCGCCCACCTTCACCAGCGGCCGCTGGGTAATGCAGGTCGACTGGTTGGAGCGCTGGAACTTCAGCAGCTTGTAGATGTCGACGCCCGAACGCGACAGGTCGGCCACGTCTGTGGCGCGGACCACGATGCGCTCCGCGTCGATCTGCTCGACCACGCCGTCGCGGCGCGCCACCACGGTGACGCCCGAATCGCGGGCCACCACGGACTCCATGCCGGTGCCCACATAGGGCGCCTCGGGCTGCAGCAGGGGCACCGCCTGACGCTGCATGTTGGCGCCCATCAGGGCGCGGTTGGCGTCGTCGTTCTCGAGGAAAGGCACCAGCGCCGCGGCGACGGACACGAGCTGCTTCGGCGAGACGTCGATGTAGTCGATGTCCTGCGGCCGGGCGAGGATGAACTCGCCGCCATGACGGCTGGAGACCAGATCCTCGGTGAAGGCGAAGGTCTCCGGATCGAAGGGCGCGTTCGCCTGGGCGATGGTGTAGCGGCCTTCCTCCATGGCGGAGAGATAGGCTGACTCCTCGGTGACCTTGCCGTCCTTCACCCGGCGGTACGGGCTCTCGATGAAGCCGTACTGGTTGATCCGCGCAAAGCTGGCCAGGCTGTTGATCAGGCCGATGTTCGGGCCTTCCGGCGTCTCCACCGGGCAGATGCGGCCATAATGCGTCGGGTGCACGTCGCGCACCTCGAAGCCGGCGCGCTCGCGGGTCAGGCCGCCCGGGCCGAGGGCCGAGAGGCGGCGCTTGTGGGTGACCTCTGAGAGCGGGTTGGTCTGGTCCATGAACTGGCTGAGCTGCGAGGAGCCGAAGAACTCCCGCACCGCCGCCGCCGCCGGTTTGGCGTTGATCAGGTCCTGCGGCATCACGGTGTCGATCTCGACCGAGCTCATGCGCTCGCGGATCGCGCGCTCCATGCGCAGCAGGCCGATGCGGTACTGGTTCTCCATCAGCTCGCCGACCGAGCGGACCCGGCGGTTGCCGAGATGGTCGATGTCGTCGATCTCGCCCTTGCCGTCCTTCAGGCCGACCAGATAGGTGACGACCGCCAGGATGTCCTCCTTGCGCAGCACGCGCACGGTGTCCTCGGCCTCCAGCTCCAGGCGCGCGTTCAGCTTCACGCGGCCGACGGCCGAGAGATCGTAGCGCTCGGAATCGAAGAACAGGCCCTGGAACAGGGCTTCGGCGGTCTCCTCGGTCGGCGGCTCGCCGGGGCGCATGACGCGGTAGATGTCGACCAGCGCGGTGTCGCGGCTGGTGTTCTTGTCCACCGCCAGGGTGTTGCGGATGTGGGCGCCGACGGTGATGTTGTCGATGTCCAGCAGCGGCAGTTCGGTCATGCCGGCGTCGACCAGGGTCTCCAGCAGCTTCTCGTCGATGGCGTCGCCGCCCTCGGCGAAGACCTCGCCGGTCTTCTCGTCGATCAGGTCGTGGGCGACGAAGCGGCCGATCAGGTCCTCGGCCGGGATCAGCATGTGGCTCATGCCGCCCTCGACCAGTTTCTTGCCCGCGCGCGGCGCCAGCTTGTCGCCCGCCTTCGCCACCACTTCGCCCGAGTCGGCGTCGATGATGTCCGCCAGCAGGCGCTGGCCGCGATAGCGGTCGGGCTCGAACGGCGCGCGCCAGCCCTTCTTGTCGTGGGCGACGGTCACGGTGTCGTAGAAATGCTCCAGGATCTCGTCCGACGACATGCCCAGCGCATAGAGCAGCGTCGTCGCCGGCAGCTTGCGCCGGCGGTCGATGCGGACATGGACGATGTCCTTGTGGTCGAACTCGAAATCCAGCCACGACCCGCGATAGGGAATGACGCGGGCGGCGTGGAGCAGCTTGCCGGACGAATGGGTCTTGCCCCGGTCATGGTCGAAGAACACGCCCGGCGAGCGGTGCATCTGGGAGACGATGACGCGCTCGGTGCCGTTGATGATGAAGGTGCCCTTGTCCGTCATCAGGGGCATGTCGCCCATGTAGACGTCCTGCTCCTTGATATCGAGGACCGACTTGGCGCCGGTGTCCTCGTCGACCTCGAAGACGATCAGCCGCAGCGTCACCTTCAGCGGCGCGGCGTAGGTCAGCCCGCGCTGGATGCATTCGTCGACGTCGTACTTCGGCTCCTCGAACTCGTAGCGCACGAACTCCAGGCTCGAGGTCTCCGAGAAATCGGAAATCGGAAAGACAGAGCGGAAAACGCCCTCCAGCCCGTTGTCGCCCCGTTCCTCGGCCGGCGTATCGGCCATGAGGAAGGTTTCATAGGAGGCCCGCTGAACCTCGATCAGGTTCGGCATGGGGACCACTTCGGCGATGCGGCCGAAGTTGTGGCGAACGCGCTTGCGAGCGGTAAAAGAAAGCGGCATTCCTGTTCCTCGTCCGACCGGGGCCCTCGTGGACGGGCCCGCATTGTCCGCCGGCTTTCGCGCCCGGTGGCCGGCAGGGCCGGACCGGGACGGGGCGCCGCGCTATCCCCCGTTCAGGGCCGTGTGGTGCCCTGAACGCCTTCAACCGCCCGGAGACGCACTCCGGCCGGTCGCCGCGGCGCCCTCGACGAGGCCGCCGCCTGACAGATGGCGATCCCGCCGGCCGCCGGTAACCCGGCAGCCGGCGAAATCACGCAGATCACTTCAACTCGACCTTGGCGCCAACGCCCTCGAGCTGCTCCTTGATCTTCTCGGCCTCGTCCTTCGAAGCGCCTTCCTTGATGGCCTTCGGGGCAGCCTCGACCAGTTCCTTGGCCTCCTTCAGGCCCAGGCCGGTGATGCTGCGGACTTCCTTGATCACGTTGATCTTCTTGTCGCCGACTTCGGCCAGAACGACGTCGAACTCGGTCTGCTCCTCGGCCGCGGCGGCTTCACCGCCGCCCCCGGCTGCGGCGGCCGGCGCCGCGACGGCGGCGGCGGCGGAGACGCCCCACTTCTCCTCGAGAAGCTTGGCGAGTTCGGCCGCCTCGAGGACGGTCAGGTTCGAGAGATCTTCGGCAATTTTTTCCAGATCAGCCATTTGTTCGGTTTCCTTGGTCAGTGAGGTTGTCGACGGGGCCCGTATGAGAAGACCTTGTCCGTCAGGCGTCTTCCTTGGTGGCGTATGCGTTGAGCACCCGCGCGAGCTGCGAAGCCGGGGCCTGCACCACCTGGGCGACCTTGGTCGCCGGGGCGTTCAGCAGGCCGATGATCTTCGCGCGCAGATCGTCGAGCGACGGCAGTTCGGCCAGAGCCTTGACGCCGTCGGCCTCGAGCACATGCTCGCCCATCGCGCCGCCGAGAATCACGAGCTTCTCGTTCTTCTTGGCGTACTCCACCGCCACCTTCGCCGCCGCGACCGGATCGTTCGAATAGGCGATCGCGGTCGGTCCGGTGAAGCTGTCGGTGAGCGCACTGTAGGACGTGCCTTCGAGAGCGATCTTCACGAGCCTGTTCTTCGTGACTTTGAAGCTGGCGCCCGCTTCGCGGACCCGGCTCCGGAGATCGGTCATCTCCGCAACCGAGAGGCCCTTGTAGTGGGTGATGACGACGAGGGCCGTGTTCTCGAACACGTCCTTCATCTCGCCGATCAGCGCCGCCTTTTCTTCCCGGTTCACTCTTTCGCTCCTTCTCACGGAACCCTTCGGCCGGCGATCCGGCTTCGGGGTTCCAGCCCTGGGACGGTTGGTTTGCGGAGCCGAGGCTCCCCGTCCCTCTTCATGTCCTGCCCCAGGGTCTTGACCCGGAAACGCGCGCGGCGGACCGCGTTCATTCCGGTTCGCAACTCCCGTCTATTGCAGGCCCGGCTTCGGATTAAGCCGTTCGGGCGCGGAGCCGTCGCGGCGCCTGCAGTCTCGGACAGGTGATCCCTCGGGCCGCAGGGGCCGTCGGGACCGCGCCGCCACCGGTTGGACCCGGCGGCGGAATTCCGTGGTCGACGCTCAGGCCGCGGGCTGCGGATTGAGCGTCGAGATGTCGATCTTCACGCCCGGCCCCATGGTCGAGCTGACCGCCGCGCGCTTCAGGTACTGGCCCTTGGCGCCCGCCGGCTTCGCCTTCAGCAGCGCCTCCACCAGGGAGCGCGCATTGCCGAGAAGCTGTTCCTCGGTAAAGCTGGCCTTGCCGATGCCGGCGTGGACGATGCCCGCCTTCTCGACACGGAACGTCACCTGACCGCCCTTGGCCGCCGCGACCGCTTCCTTGACGTTCGGCGTGACCGTGCCGAGCTTCGGGTTCGGCATCAGGCCGCGCGGGCCCAGCACCTTGCCGAGCCGGCCGACCACCGGCATCATGTCGGGCGTCGCGATCACGGTGTCGAAGGGCATGTCGCCGGCCTGCACCCGTTCGGCCAGATCCTCGGCGCCAACGATGTCGGCCCCGGCGGCGGTGGCCTCATCGGCCTTGTCACCCTTGGCGAAGACCGCCACGCGGACGGTCTTGCCCGTGCCGTTGGGCAGTTGCACCACGCCGCGCACCATCTGGTCGGCGTGCCGCGGATCGACGCCCAGGTTGACGGCCATCTCCACGGTCTCGTCGAACCTGGCGACCGCCCTGGCCTTCACCGCCTTGATCGCATCCTCCAGCGACACCTGTGCGTCGCGGTCGATGCCCTCCTGGGCGGCAGTGTAACGTTTTCCCTTGCGCGCCATCGTTCTACTCCACCACCTGCAGGCCCATCGAGCGGGCGGAGCCCGCGATCACCTTCATCGCCTGGTCCAGATCCGCGGCGTTGAGATCGGGCATCTTCTGCTCGGCGATCTCGCGGACCTGCGCCCGGGTCACCTGGCCGACGAAACCCTTGCCGGGCGTCGCGGCGCCCTTCTGCAGGCCGGCGGCCTTCTTGAGGAAGTAGGACGCCGGCGGCGTCTTGGACACGAAGGTGAAGGAGCGGTCCGAATAGGCGGTGATGATCACCGGGATCGGCATCCCCTTCTCCATGTTCTGCGTCTCGGCGTTGAACGCCTTGCAGAACTCCATGATGTTCAGGCCGCGCTGACCCAGCGCGGGACCGATCGGCGGCGACGGATTGGCGGCGCCCGCCGGCACCTGCAGCTTGATGTAGCCTGCGATCTTCTTTGCCATTTCAGACCCTTCTGACGTCTACCAAGGGGGCGTGGTGCGGCCATGGCGGGCCTTCCACACCATTCACTCGCCAAATGCGCGCGTGACCTCGCTGCGTACCCGGTCCGTGTCGCCGAACCCGCGTCGCAGTCGGATCAGTTTGATGCACCTCGAGGCATTTGGTTGAGCCGACGGCTTTTATAGCCCCCGGCCATCCGATTCAAGGAAAAAGAATCGCCGTTCGCCGGATCGGCAGGCGGCGGCGCTCAGTCCAGCTTCTCCACCTGGGAATATTCGAGCTCCACCGGCGTGGCGCGGCCGAAGATGGAGACCGACACCTTGACCCGGGCGCGCTCCTCGTCGACGTCCTCGACGACGCCGTTGAACGAAGCGAAGGGCCCGTCGGAGACGCGGACCTGCTCGCCGATGTCGAAGGTGATCGAGGGTTTGGGCCGCTCGATGCCCTCCTGCATCTGCTGCAGGATGCGCATGGCTTCCTTTTCCGGGATCGGCTGAGGCTTGTTGCCCGAGCCCAGGAAGCCGGAAACCTTGCCGACGTTCTTGATCAGGTGATAGCTCTCGTCGGTCAGTTCCATCTTCACCAGCACATAGCCGGGAAAGAACTTGCGTTCGGCGCTGACCTTCTGGCCGCGGCGCATTTCCACGACCTCCTCCATCGGCACCATGACCTCCTCGATCAGGTCGGTCATGTTCTTCTGAACGGCCTGCTCGCGGATCGCCTGGGCGACCTTCTTCTCGAAACCGGAATAAGCGTGAACGATGTACCAGCGCGCTGTCATGGTCAGCTCCCCAGTTCCAGAATGAAGCCGACACCGGTCTGGATGATGATGTCGACCACCAGGAAGAAGACCGCCGCAATGGCGACCATGATGAAGACCATCATGGTGGTGACGCCCGTCTCCTTGCGTGTCGGCCAGGTCGTGCGCGCGCCCTCGGCCCGGACCTGGCGCAGGAACTCGACCGGCCCGACCTTCTTCTTCGGGGCGGGCTTGTCGGCCGGCTTGGACGATGCCGCGGGGGTCGTTTTCTGGCCGCGACCGCGCGGGGTCCCGGACTTCGACTTGGCCATAGCGATCTTTCTGCTGTTCTACGCCAACACTTGCGCGCCAGCCGCTTCAGGGTCGGGCATGGCAGGAGTGGAGGGACTCGAACCCCCAACCCCCGGTTTTGGAGACCGGTGCTCTGCCAGTTGAGCTACACTCCTATGCCCGGCGGGCCGGCTGGCCCGCCTGTACGCGATACTACTCTATGATGGACGCGACGACGCCGGCGCCGACGGTGCGTCCGCCCTCGCGGATGGCGAAGCGCAGGCCCTCGTCCATCGCGATCGGGTTGATCAGCTGCACCGTCATGGCGACGTTGTCGCCCGGCATCACCATCTCCGTGCCTTCCGGCAGTTCGATCACGCCCGTGACGTCCGTCGTCCGGAAATAGAACTGCGGCCGGTAGTTGCCGAAGAACGGCGTGTGACGGCCGCCCTCCTCCTTGGTCAGGATATAGGCCTCCGCCTTGAACTTCGTGTGCGGCGTGATCGAGCCCGGCTTCGCCAGAACCTGGCCGCGCTCCACGTCGTCGCGCGCCACGCCGCGCAGCAGCGCGCCGATGTTGTCGCCCGCCTCGCCCTGATCCAGCAGCTTGCGGAACATCTCCACGCCCGTGCACGTCGTCTTCTTGGTGTCGCGGATGCCGACGATCTCGACCTCCTCGCCAACCTTGACCACGCCGCGCTCCACGCGCCCCGTCACCACCGTGCCGCGGCCCGAGATCGAGAACACGTCCTCGATCGGCATCAGGAACGGCTGGTCCTTCGGACGCTCCGGCTGCGGCACGTACTCGTCCACCGCCTTCATCAGCTCCAGGATCGCCTTCTTGCCGATCTCGTCGTTCGTCCCCTCGACCGCCGCCAGCGCAGAGCCGCGGATGATCGGGATGTCGTCGCCGGGGAAATCGTACGAAGACAGCAGCTCGCGGATCTCCAGCTCGACCAGCTCCAGCAGTTCCTCGTCGTCGACCTGGTCGACCTTGTTCATGAACACCACCAGCGCCGGAACGCCCACCTGGCGCGCCAGCAGGATGTGCTCGCGCGTCTGCGGCATCGGACCGTCCGCCGCCGAAACCACCAGGATCGCGCCGTCCATCTGCGCAGCGCCCGTGATCATGTTCTTCACGTAGTCGGCGTGACCCGGGCAGTCGACATGCGCGTAGTGACGGTTCTCCGTCTCGTACTCCACATGCGCCGTCGAGATCGTGATGCCGCGCGCCTTCTCCTCCGGCGCGTTGTCGATGTCCGCGTACGACTTCACCGCGCCGCCATATTCCGCAAGCGTCATCGTGATCGCCGCCGTCAGCGTCGTCTTGCCGTGGTCAACATGGCCAATCGTGCCAACGTTGCAGTGCGGCTTGTTACGCTCAAACTTCTCCTTGGCCAT
>NZ_PIGG01000079.1 GCF_002924445.1 Minwuia thermotolerans | reverse complement strand
TTCGTGATCGACACGACGCGCCTGGACGGCAACGACACCCTCGACGGCGGCGCGGACACCGACGACCTGCGGGTTTCGGGCGGCGGCGACATCACCGCCGATCAGCTTGCCAACACGAGCAATTTCGAACGCCTCACCCTGGTCTCCGACCTCGAGACGACGGTCGAGCTGCGCGACAACACCCTGCGCAATTCCGGCAATGTCATCGTCGACGCCTCGGCGCTGGCGGCGGCGACCAGCTTCCTGCTGATCGACGCGGCGCTGAAGACCGATGCGGCGATCGAACTGATCGGCGGCGGCTCCGAGGACGTCGCCTTCGGCACCAGCCTCGACGATACGCTCGCCGGCAATGCCGATCAGGACGCCCTGTTCGGCAATGACGGCAACGACATCATCGATGGCGGCGCGGATTCCGATCTCGTTGACGGCGGGGCCGGCAACGATGCGATCGCGGGCGGTGCGGGCCAGGACGCCCTGGTCGGCGGCCTGGGCGACGACACGCTGGACGGCGGCGCCGATCTCGACGTCGTGGACTTCACCGATGCGGGCTCCGCGGTCACCGTCGATCTGACCGCCGGTACGGCGAGCGGCGAGGGCGCCGACGTCCTTGCCGATATCGAGGCGGTGCTGGGTTCGGCCCAGGCCGACGATCTGACCGCGAACGCCGGTTCGGCCGAAGGCGCGCTGTTCGGCGGCGCGGGCGGCGACACGCTGACCGGCACGGCCGGGAACGAGGGGCTGTTCGGCCAGCTCGGCGACGACAGCGCGGAAGGCGGCGCGGGCTCCGACTTCCTCTCCGGCGGCGGCGGCAACGACACCTTGCGGGCGGGCGACGGCAATGACGACGTGGTCGGCGGTGCGGGCGACGACCTGATCGAGGGCGGCGCCGGCAACGACCTTCTGCTGGGCGACGATCCGGCCGATGGCGGCCAGGCGCTCGGCTTCGACGGCGTTGACGACGCGGTGTTCGTGCCGAATCTCGAAGGCGTCTCCGGCACCTCCGACCTCAGTTTCGAAGCTTGGCTCACGCCCGGAATCTCTGCCGACATGGCCGTCCTCGACATGCGCGCCGATCAGGCCGGCTTCGAGAAGGGCTTCTTCTTCGGCTTCGTCGCCGACGGTCAGGGCGGGCTCATCTCCCACGCCCGGATCGCCGACGGCGCGGGCAATGTGATCACGCTGGACGGTTCGGCGCTCTCGCTGGCCGGCACGGCGCAGCACTTCGCCGTCACCGTCGACCGCGACGGGCTGATGTCGATCCTGGTCGACGGGGTGGTGGATCAGACGATCGACATCTCGTCGCTGGACGGCGTCGACATCTCGACCACCGATCCGCTGTTCCTGGGCGAAAGCAACCTGGACGACGCCTTCGCCAGCTATGCCGGCGCGATGGACGAGGTGCGGCTGTGGTCGGTGGCGCGCAGCGACGCCGAGATCGCCGGGGCGCGTGACGACCTGCTGGTGGGCGACGAGACGGGGCTGGAACTCTACTACCAGTTCCACGACCTGCCGGCGCCGTTCACCGCCGACGAGACGGCGAACGGCAATACGGGCTTTTTCGTGGGCGGCCCGGCGCTGGAAGCCTCGACCGCGGTCATCAACGACGTCTCGAGCGGCAATGACACGCTGCTCGGCGGCGACGGGGTCGACACGATCCAGGGCGGCGACGGCGCGGACATCATCGACGGCGGCGACGACCTGGTTGGCGGCGTGCGCCAGTTCTTCGACACCGCGGACTTCAGCGACCAGATCGACGACCTGTTCGTGTCGCTGGAGTTCGGCGCGGCCCACAACGGCGTGGAACTGGACCGGATCGCGCGGATCGAGCGCGTCGTCGGCGGCGACGGCGACGACGTGCTCGAAGGCGGCTTCGAGGACTTCTTCGAGGAGCTGGTCGGCGGCGCGGGCAACGACACGCTGGACGGCATCCGCGGCTTTACCGCCGCCAGCTACCAGGACGATCCCTCCGGCATCGTCGCCAGCCTGGCGACCGGCGTCGTCACCGACGGCTTCGGCGGCACCGACACGCTGATCGACATCGTTCGCGTCGAGGGTTCCGAGTTCGGCGACGCGCTGACCGGCGGTGACGGCAATGACAGCTTCCGCGCCCGCGGCGGCGCCGACACCATCGACGGCGGCGCCGGGTTCGACGAGGTCGACTACAACAACGCCGGCGCGACGACGGGCGTGAACGTCGACCTCAACACGGGGACGGCCAGTGACGGCACCGGCTCGATCGACGTCATCAGCAATGTCGAGCGCGCCCGCGGCAGCGCCTTCGGCGATACGCTCACCGGCGACGCCAATGACAACCGCTTCCGCGGCATGGACGGCGCAGATTCCATGGTCGGCGGCGACGGCTTCGATACGGTCGACTATGGCAGCGATGCCGGCGAGGCCGGCGGCCAGTCCGGGGTCAACGTCAACCTGACGACGGAGCGCGCGACCGACGGCTTCGGCGAAACCGACACCATCGAGGGCTTCGAGGCGGTCTTCGGCACCGAGTTCGGCGACACCATCACCGGCGACGCCAATGCGAATGTGCTGGTGGGCGGCGACGGACTCGACGTGCTGATCGGCGGCGCCGGCGACGACACGCTGGACGGCGGCGACGACAATCTGGACGGCGTGCGGCAGTTCTTCGACACGGCCGACTATTCCCAGGACACCGGGGCGGTCGACATCAACCTGTTCACCGGCATCGGCCTCGACGGCTTCGGCGATACGGACACGCTCCTCAACATCGAGCGCGTCGTCGGCTCCGCCGGCAACGACACGCTGACCGGCGGCGCCACCGCCTTCTTCGAGGAATTCGACGGCGGGGCCGGCAGCGACCTGATCGACGGCGGCGATGCGCTGGCTCAGGACAGCGGCTTCGACGCCGCCAGCTACCAGAACGCCGGCGCGGCGATCAACGCCACCTTCGTCGCCGGTATCGGCACCGTCACTGGTGGCGACGGCGGCACGGACACGCTGATCGGCATCGAGCGCGTCGAGGGCACCGCGTTCGACGATACGCTGATCGGCGACGAGAACTTCCAGACTTTCCGCGCCCGCGGCGGCAACGATTTCATCGTTGGCGGCGGCAGCCTGTTCGACGATGTCGACTATCTCAACAGCGGCGCGTTCGAGGGCGCGAACATCAACCTCGCCACCGGCATCGCCACCGACGGCACGGGCGGCACGGACACGCTGTCGGGCA
>NZ_PIGG01000078.1 GCF_002924445.1 Minwuia thermotolerans | reverse complement strand
GTTCCGGGCCTGCGACCGCGCACGGCATCATCGTTGGCGTCAGCCCGAAGCGCGGCGGACCGGGGGGTTCGACGGGAATTCCCTGGGGAATTCGCTGCTCCTGGAAGCAGCGTTCCCTGCATTCAGTGTCGGATTCCCTGCAGATCGGTTCCGGCTCCCTGTTCCGGGACTTGAATTCCCTGTTATTGGCCACAGGGAATTTGCCCGAAAAGGAACCGGATTTCAGGGGGTTACGGCGACCAAAAGCACCCCGCCAGGCCCGAAAAAGACGAAATTTCCCTGTTCTTCCCTGTAAACAGGGTCGCGATGCACGAGACCCGTTCGACCGGGACTGGCCACACGACCAACTAGTCTTCAAAAATCGCCAGCCCCGATAGCCGGACTCCAGAATGCCGGCTTTCCGGGACTGCGGGGCGCTTTCGAGACGAATGCCCGCCACGAGAGACGGTGAATCCGGCGATTTTGCCGCCCATTTCGGCGAGCGTCTCTTTTGGGCCATTTCGGCAGCCCCACCATCATTTCGCCGGCGGGCAATTGTAGCCGGACACATGGTTCCGGAGTCGGGGACAGATGGTTTTACCGGAGCGGTCGCCGAGTGCTCGATCAGGCGAAGCCCAGCGCCTTCCGCTGCTCGGCCCAGTCGAGCGGCAGCCCGGCCATCCGCTTCAGGCGATGCGCCGTCAACTCGGAGGGCTGACGGCCATCGAGAATAGCCTCGGTGATGTCGGGGGCGAGATACGCCAGCTGCAACACGCGGCCGATCTCGCTGCGGTCGATGCCTGCCTCGCGGGACAATTCCTGCAGCGAGCCCGCCTCGCCCGTCGCCAGCATGTTGTTCCAGCGATGGGCGCGGGTAATCAGCCGCACCAGCGCCGCATCGGGTGTCCCGGCGTAGGTGTTCTCGCCGGACAGCACGATGCGGCTTTCCACGCCGCGCCGGGCGACCCGAACCGGCAGTTCGATCGAGAGCTCCTCTTGCCCAGGCCCGTCCTGTTCATCCAGTGTCCCCCGGTCGAGTGCCAGCCCGAGAATGCCGTCGCGGAGTTCGATGCGCCGAACCAGCCGGCGAAGTAGGTCGCCGTCTGACCCTGCTTGTTCAGAACAAAGTTCATCGGCCATCTCCGCGGCCCGGTCGATTAGGTCGGCGAGACGGGTGTTGTCGCGAGTGTTGTCCTCCAGCAGGTCCATCAGGCGGATGGGGTCGCGAAGCAGAGCCTGCAGCTGTTCGACCACCAGCTTCTCGAAGGCGGGCCCTGTAATGCGCCAGCCCTTGCCCGGACCGGCGGCGTCTTCCCTGCCCTCCACGAGCGCCTTCGACGTGTAGTAGCGATAGCGTCGGCCCTGCTTGCTGGCCTGGGTCGCGTAGAGCGGCGCGCCCTCTTCATCGAACAAAAGCCCGGCGAACAGGTGCTGGCTGGCCCCTCCGCCAGTGTCCCGCTTGCGTCGTGCCTGATGGGCCAGTTGCTTCTGGACGCGAGTCCAGGTCTCACGGTCGATGATGGCCTCGTGCCGGCCATCGAAGACCTCGCCCCGATGGCGGACCCGGCCGATATAGACGGGATTGCCGAGGATCGAATAGAGGTTGCCCCGGCTGAAGGGCCGGCCGCCATGGTTCCTGCCCGCCTTGCTCGTTCGCCGCGGCGTGCGGATGCCTTCCGCGTCCAGAACCTGCTGCACCGCCCTGACCGAACCCAGCTCGAGATAGAGGTCGAAGATGCGACCGACGAGCTGTGCCTGATCCTCGTCGACGACCAGTTGCCGCTCCTCGGCGCGATAGCCCACCGGCACGCCGCCGCCCATCCACATGCCCTTCTTCCGGGAGGCCGCAATCTTGTCGCGGATGCGCTCGGCGGTGACCTCGCGCTCGAACTGGGCGAAGGAGAGCAGCACGTTGAGYGTCAGCCGSCCCATGGAGGTGGTGGTGTTGAACTGCTGGGTCACCGAGACGAAGGAGACGCCCTGGCCCTCGAACAACTCGACGATCTTGGCGAAGTCGGCGAGCGAGCGGGTCAGCCGGTCGACCTTGTAGACCACCACCGTGTCGATGCGGCCGGCCCGGATGTCGTCCAGCAGCGAAGCCAGGGCCGGCCGTTCCATCGAGCCGCCGGAGAAGCCGCCATCGTCGTAGCGGTTGGACAGTTCCTGCCAGCCCTCGTGCTGCTGGCTGCGGATATAGGCGGCGCAGGCCTCCCGCTGCGCATCCAGCGAATTGAAGGCCTGTTCCAGCCCCTCCTCCGTCGACTTCCTCGTGTAGATGGCGCAGCGGACCATCCGGCCCGATGTCCCGGTGCGGGCGACGGAGCCAGCCCTTCCCCTCGTTCCCTGTGCTCTCGAACCCGTAGCGCCGTTGCGTGGACGCTCAGACATCCGGACCGTCCTCGACGGAGGGAGGCGGGCTCGCCTCCAGCGTACTTTCTTGCGTCCCTCTCGTGCTCCGCACTCTGAGCGAATCGGTCTTCGATCGATTGAGCCCGAAGAACCGCGGACCCGACCAGCGGGCGCCGGTGATCTCGAAGGCGATGGCCGTGAGCGAGCTAAAGTTCCGGCCGTCATAGCTGAAGCCATCGTCGACCACGTCGACGACGTGGGTCCGCCCCTGCCACTGCCGGATCAGGCGGCTCCCCGGTCGCAGGGGCCGCCGCGAGACCTTCGGCCCGCTGACGGGCTTCCTGGCAGCGTCAGTCGTCCCGCGGTCATCCTCGCGGGCCTCGGCCAGTTCGTTCAGGCGACGCCGCGTGGCAGCGCCGACCCCGCCCAGCCCTTCGGCCTGCAGCAACCAGGCGGCGTTGCACTCAAGCAGCCGCCGGCTGACTCCCTTCGGTGGTGGCCGTCGCCAGCGACGCTGCCAGAAGATGACCAGCTGTTCCCGTGTCAGCTCTCGAACCCGGTCGTCCACATCCGCCACTGCTGGCGCGAACGTCGAGGCCGGCGGTGAAGGCCCGCCGGGAACCCTGCCGCCGGTCCCGGTGCGGATGTGACAGGCGGCGACCGGATCGTCGCCGCCTGCAGCCAATGCGCGTTCGCCTCGCATCGTCACCGCGCCTTCAGCCGACGGCTTCGACGGCGTTCGTCGGCGCGGAGGCGCGGTAGACGCTGACGCCGTTGCCCTCCTTCGTGCGGGTCACCTCGACGCCGCGCTTCCGGAAGCCCGTCAGCACCGCCCGGACGCTGTGCGGCTGCCAGCCGGTAAGCTGCACCATCTCGTCGATATCGGCGCCCTCCTCCCGCAGCAGCAGCTCCAGCAGCTGCGACTGCCGCGTGCCCGGCCGGAAGAGCGGCGTCGCGACGCCATCGCCGTCGCCCGCGTCCGCTTCCTCGGTCGCAACCTGCGGCTCGGTCTTCTGGTCCTCGCCCTTTTCATCCTCGACCACCCCGCGGACGGCCGTACGGCCGGCGCCGGTGATCATCCAGTCGTCATCTTCCGAGCGCTGCACGAGACCGCGGCGCGCCAGGGCCTTGAGCATGGCAGCGAGCCCGCCACCCTTCATCTGCATGTCCTCCGGCAGCGGCAGGACATTGCCGGCCGGCCGGCTCGCGGCATTGCCGAGGACAGCGATCTGCTTGTCGTTGAGCGTGGTCATGGTCCGTCTCCGTGGTTTGCGTTCGCGCCGGCCCGATGCCGGCGCTGTCACCAGGAGAAGCCCGAACCGCGATGCGGCCCCGGGCCGGGCTGACCACGCACCTCTCGCGTGGCCAGTCCCGTGACCATGCATGCTTGCGGTGCAGGGGAAGTCCAGCCGGTTTCAGATCAGTGCGAAGAAACTCTTCTTCGGCCCCTTTCCTAAGAGATAAGGCCGTCCAACTATCCTGATGGTTCGAATCCCTTCCTTCCGCCACTACTTCGATCTCACTTATTGTTATAATTGCATTTTTTTGACATTCTGTACCGGTGGACCCACATCGCATCCCACAGAATGCTGGCCTTGGCGACGCACCTTCCGCCCGCTGGGTGTTTGTCCTAGTACAGAGCGCAACAACGCTGGTGTCGATCCAACCGGGCACGTGATCGCATCCGTCCACCTGTGGAAACCTGACGGCACCCCCACCCTCGATCATCCAATGGGTCCCATCCGAGCCCCATAGTGTCTTAGTGGCGCGTTCGACAGGCAGCGCGGCGTCACCATGGAATGACGGATCGCATCTCGAACCGAGCATGCCCTCTTCTTGGAAGGGACATTCGGCACGACTAGACTCGGTCTCAGAATCGATTATTCGGAGCAAGGCTCTGTGGCTGAAGCCAACCCACAAATCGCCGAACTTGATCGGATGGTGGCCGTGATCGCCGGTCCGGACGAAATGGTGGGCCGATCGCTGCCATTCTCCGAATTGTCTGACTGCCCCTATGTGGTGTTACTGGGCGAACCGGGAAGCGGGAAATCTACGGTCTTCGAGACCGCCGCGAAGGCGGCATCAAGAAGTGTCACGATCGCCCGCGCGCTCAGAGTGTCTGGTGGCCAGCACGTTGAATCGCCGCTCTTCGTCGACGCGCTGGATGAGGATCGGTCCGAGGGATCAAAGAAGGACAAGATCTTTCAGCTACGCGACAAAATGCTTTCCAGCTCGCTTGAGTGTTGGCGGATCAGTTGCCGGGTTGAGGACTGGCGCGGGGCCGCAGATCTTTCGGCGCTCCAGGCCGCGACAACCGGTGCTCCAATCGTTGTAACCCAGTTGCAGAACCTCTCCGTTCGGGAACAGGCGAAGATCTTGACCAGTCGGGGGGCGCTGGACCCGGAAGGTTTCATCGGGCAGGCCCGCCGTCATGGGGCAGCAAGCTTTCTCGAGTGTCCGTCGTCAGATAAAATGGGCGTCTTGACGTGATGTGCCTTTGGAGGATCTGGCTCATCGGTTTCGATTCTACGCGGCCTGTCTCTGGTTGAGCAAGCGGCGCTGTTTCAGGGTCTGCTCCTTGATCTTCCTCCTTTCCCGGAGCGTGTCCTGGCCGCGCCCGAGATAGACGTCGGCCGGGGTGAGATTGCCGATGCTCTCGTGGTATCGGCGGTGGTTGTAATGCTCGACGAAGGCTTCGACGGCCTGCTCGAGGGCACCCGGCAGATAGTAGTTCTCGAGCAGGATGCGGTTCTTGAGGGTCTGGTGCCAGCGCTCGATCTTGCCCTGGGTCTGCGGGTGGTTCGGGGCGCCACGGACATGTTCCATGCTGCGCTCGCCGAGCCAGTCCGCCAGGTCGTGGGAGATGTACGACGAGCCGTTGTCGCTGAGCAGCCGTGGTCGGTGTCCAACGGTTGCCGTATCACAGCCCGACGCCTCGAGCGCCAGCTCAAGCGTGTCTGTGACATCGCCGGCTTTCATCGTGGTGCAGAGTTTCCAGGCGACGATGTAGCGGCTGTAGTCGTCGAGGATCGTGCTCA
>NZ_PIGG01000077.1 GCF_002924445.1 Minwuia thermotolerans | reverse complement strand
TCGAGCAGCCGCCCATAGGCGGCCGGGTCACGGGCATCGCCGCAGAGCAGACGATGATTGCCGATCAGCCAGAGATCGCCCGGTCGGGTGACGGCCGGTGCATCGGCGTCCGCTTCAGGGATCTCGTCGTCGCCGTCGAGGGCAGGGCCGTCCTCCCCCACCTGGAGAACCAGGTCGATCTCGCCCATCTCGAAGCCGGTCACCGTCAGGTCGATCTCGGTGTCGACCAGGCTCTCGATCTCCAGGGCGAGCAGTTCGGGGTCCCAGCCCGCGTTCTCCGCGATGCGGTTGTCGGCGATCGCGAGCGCCGTCTTCTGCGCCGCGCTGAGCCCGGCGAGCCGAATGACCGGTACCCTGGCCATCTGCAGCAGCCGGGCCGCCTCGAGACGCCCATGCCCGGCAATGATCCGGCTGTCCTCGTCGACCAGGATCGGGTTGCAGAACCCGAACTCCCGGATGCTTGCCGCGATCTGCCCGACCTGCTTCGCCGAGTGGATCTTGGCGTTGCGCGGGTTCGGCCTCAGTTCGCCGATCGCCACATCCTGGATTTCAAGCGGACCCAGCCGGCGTTCGATGGCCTCCGTGCAAACGGCGGAGTGAGGTGAGCGGGTTTTGCGATGATATCGCGTCGACATGGCCGTTTCCTTCATCAGATGCGTGATGAAGAAAGGCGTAGCCGCTATTCGGACAAAGATAAAAAACGAAGAATCAAACCTCAAAGTTGCCTATTGGCGATTTACACAACCCTCGGCCGACCGGGCTTTTTGCGGCCTTCGAGGATGGCCTCATCCAGAGTGAGCGCATGAAGTTTTACCGGCCCTTCGGGCGGTTCCAGCAGCAGTAATTCCTGCGGGACCGTCCACATCTTGGCGGGCAGGAATGTTTTGTTGGGCTTCCGCCTGGACTGAGTTGCCTGTCCCCACTGCCGAAGGATTTCCGCCGTGGTCAGAAAACGTCGGAAGTCATCAACGGCCAGCCCCCGATCCTCGAAATCGGCGCGAAAGCCGCCCTCACGCATCCAAAGGGCGCCCCAGAAATGAAGCACGGGCCCGAACTGCCTGACGCATCTGATCAGCGTTGTCTTGTCGCTGGGGAAGTAGGGATCCTGTGCAAAATCCTCGACCAGGTCAGCGGCCGCGTTCCAGGATGCTCTTTGAGGCTCCGAACCGTGAAGCGCGAAAAGCATCCAGAGTGTCGCGCCGGCGGCCGTGCCGCGCCGCCATCTCGTCGGCAGATCGTCGAGTCCGGCGTTGATCGCACTTTGGTTCCCGGACAGCCCCTCGTACGAAATCTCCCCGGCCCACTCCGGATAGGCTGAGATCGCTGCCGCTGTGATCTGGCTTGCGCAATCCGCGGCGCGCCTGGTTTCATCCGGCTGCTTGGCCGGATAGAGCATCCTACCGAGGAGTACGTTGAAACCATCCTGGCAATTGATGTTCAGCAAAGGCATGATCGGACTCCGACGAATGCGCGGCGGATATCAGGAATTCGCCGCGGGTGACAAATTCGAAAGACTGCGTCGGGCCAGCCTTTCCACCAAAGAGAAGTAGATCACATAAGTCGCGGATCTGCCAGTCTAGGAGGTGAACAGGCCCCTGTTTCGACCGGCCACTTGGGTACAACCATCGAGGCTTCTGTATGAGCGCGGTCGCGGTTTCTCAAGCAATGTCGTAGCGTCGCGCGACACTCGAAAGGCTGACGCCCGACCTGACCGCCTCGGCGAGAATCCGGAGCTGGCCAACGGCGCGGAACCGCCGCCGATGCCCCGGCCGAGCCGGCGGCACGACAGGTGCTGGCGAAGTGGGATAAGTCCCGTGACTAAGGGTGTGACCTGGAGTGTGACTTGCGCCACCGCGGCGGTAAAGCAGGCGAAACCCTTGGCGCCTCCGTCTCGGCCTTGAATTTCGCCCGCCAGTTCCCGAATGCCTTAAGCGGGATGCCGTGCGCTTCGCAATATTCTCACTGATTCAGGTCGCTAGGCTTCCATGCTTCATGATGCGTCCGCCAGAACGCCTCACAATGACGCCTCCACTGTGCTCGACCATCGGCCATCTCGATCTCCTCTCGTGCGATAGTCGAATGAGAGGAGACCGCCCCCAGCGGCCACCCGAGAAGTGTGTCTTCCCTGAACGCTTGCCGAGGTTCCCTGATCGGCGCTCAAATTTCCCTGTTACGGCTCAAAAACTCCCTGTTCGGGCCGTAGGGAATTTTTGGTCTAAGGCCCTGAAATCGTGGTAGGAATTCGCGCCTTGCTGCCGTGGTTCCCTGCAAATTCGACAAATTTCCCTGTTTTTGGGGCCTTAACAGGGAATTTTGATCCACGAGACCCGTACCGTGGAGACTGCCGACGCCACCACCCCGTCTCCCGCGAACCCATGTCCACACCGCGTCCCGGCGGAGACCCGCGGTTTGCCCGGCTTTGCGGGGCTCGCCGCGCTGAAGGGCGTCCCGGGAGACGCCAAAGGGGAGACGAAACCGCGCCAAATGCGCCCGCGTCTCTTCCAGCCGATTTCGACCTCCCCACCATCAAATGAGCAGTCCCGCGAGGTCACGCGCCGAAGCCGAGTGCCCGGCGTTGCTCCGACCAGTCCAGTGGGAGCGCTGACATGCGGCTTAGGCTGTAGGCGGTGAGTCCCGCAGGCTGCCGACCGTCGAGGATAGCCTCGATGATGTCGGGTGCGAGATAGGCGAGGTTCAGGGTTCGGCCGATGTCGCTGCGGTCGACCCGATCGCGTCGAGCCAGCTCCTGCAGCGAGGTGACCTCGCCTTCAGCCAGCATCCTGTTCCACCGATGTGCGTCCGCGATGAGGCGGATGAGGTTTGCGTCAGGCCCACCGACTTCCTGTTCACCGTTGGCCAGGATGATGCGGCTGCCTGTGCCACGGCGTTGAAGCTTCACGGGGAGTTCCACCGCCACGGCTGCATCGCCATCCTCGTCTCCCGGCACCATCGAATGTTTGCGCCCCGCCGTATCGAAGTCGATGGCAGAAGGCCGAAGGTGAACCACGATGCAGCTATCTCTGAGGTCGACCCGTTCGAGCAGGCTCTCGAGCATCTCTCGTCGGGCTCTGTCATCGTCGCCGGCAAGCACGTTGGCGACGACGATGGCGACATCGAGTATTCCGGCGATTGCCGCATCTTCGCTGCGTCCGTGGATCATCAGGTCCATCACCCGCAACGGGTCGCGTAGCAGTGCCACGATCTGGTCGACGATAATCCTGTCGAGTTCCCGCGCGGGGAGCCGCCAGCCGCTGCTGCTCTCGGCTTTGCGCGTCACCAGATGCTTCGAGGTGTAGTAGGAATAGCGCCGGCCCCGCTTTTGGGCCTGGGTGGCATAGAGCCGCTCGCCGGTCTCATCGAACAGCCGGCCCTTGAGCAGGTGAGATGGTGACGGGGTGTTGACCTGCGCCCGGCGACGCTTCGCACGGCCGTCGAGCATCGCCTGAACCGTCTCCCACATTGCCATATCGATGATCGGTTCGTGCTCACCCTTATAGGTCTGGCCACGATGCTTCACCCGTCCAATGTAGATCGGATTGCGCAGCAGCCAATAGAGATGGCCGCGGCTGAAGCTGTCGCCGCCGGACCTACGGCCCGAGCGGCTGGTCCGGATGGAAGTGACGATGCCTTGCCCGTCGCAGGCGGCCTTCACCTCTCTCACCGAGCCGAGGCCGAGATAGAGTTGAAAGATGCGCCGGACCGTCGCTGCTGCTTCCGCGTCGATCACCAGCTTGCGGTCCTCGACCCGGTAGCCGATGGGCACGGCGCCGCCCATCCACATGCCCTTCTTCTTCGACGCGGCGATCTTGTCGCGGATGCGCTCTGCTGTGACCTCCCGCTCGAACTGGGCGAAGGAGAGCAGCACGTTGAGCGTCAGCCGTCCCATGGAGGTGGTGGTGTTGAACTGCTGGGTCACCGAGACGAAGGAGACG
>NZ_PIGG01000076.1 GCF_002924445.1 Minwuia thermotolerans | reverse complement strand
CAGCCCCTCGAACAGCCGCCGCTCGGCGACCGGCTGGAAGCCGAGATCCGGCCAGGGCCGGTAGTGGCCGACATCCGCCAGCGCCCGCTGCGCGCCCACGATGTCGCCGTCCCGCATCGGCGTCTTCGCCGAGACCCAGTGGGCGGGGCGGAAGGCTTCGGGCGTGCGGAAGGACCGCTTCGGCGGGGTCGGGATGGCCGGCATCTGTCATGCTCCCTGGCTGGGCATCGCACATGACAGAGGTATTTATACCGGCTCAGCCCTAAGCGTGCCGGGATTCTTCAGCAGTAGGGACCGTCCCATGGCCCCGAACGGCCGTGCGGACCGCCGGGGATGACATCGGATCGGCCGCTCAGAGCGGGATGTTGTCGTGCTTCTTCCAGGGGTTCTCGAGTTTCTTCGACTTCAGCATCCGCAGCGACTTGATGATCCGGAAGCGCGTGTTGTGGGGCATGATGACGTCGTCGATGAAGCCCCGCGCGCCGGCGATGAAGGGGTTTGCGAAAGTCTGGCGGTACTCCTCGGTACGCGCCGCGATCTTCTCGTCGTCGCCGATGTCGGCGCGGAAGATGATCTCCACCGCCCCCTTGGCGCCCATCACCGCGATCTCGGCGTTCGGCCAGGCCATGTTGACGTCGCCGCGCAGGTGCTTGGAGCTCATGACGTCATAGGCGCCGCCATAGGCCTTGCGCGTGATCACCGTGACCTTCGGCACCGTCGCCTCGGCATAGGCAAACAGCAGCTTGGCGCCGTGCTTGATGATGCCGCCGAATTCCTGGGTCGTGCCCGGCAGGAAGCCCGGCACGTCGACGAAGGTGACGATCGGGATGTTGAAGCAGTCGCAGAAGCGCACGAACCGCGCCGCCTTCTTCGCGCTGTCGATGTCCAGGCAGCCGGCGAGCACCATCGGCTGATTGGCGACGACGCCCACGGTGTGCCCCTCCATGCGGCCGAAGCCGCAGATGATGTTCCTGGCGAAACCCGGCTGGATCTCGAAGAAATCGCCCTCGTCCACGACCTTTTCGATCAGCTCCATCATGTCGTAGGGCTTGTTCGGGTTCTGCGGCACCAGGGTGTCCAGCGAATGCTCCTGGCGCTCCGGGTCGTCGAAAGTGGGCCGGTGCGGCGGCTCCTGCCGGTTGGAGGCCGGCAGGAAATCGATGAAGCGCCGGGTCTGGGCGATGGCCTGGACATCGTTGTCGAAGGCCAGGTCGGCGACCGACGACTTTGTCGTGTGGGTCACCGCGCCGCCAAGCTCCTCCGCCGTGACGGTCTCGGCCGTGACGGTCTTCACCACGTCCGGGCCGGTCACGAACATGTAGGAGGTGTCCTTGACCATGAAGATGAAGTCGGTCATCGCCGGGCTGTAGACCGCGCCGCCGGCGCAGGGGCCCATGATCATGGAGATCTGCGGCACCACGCCCGAGGCCAGGACGTTGCGCTGGAAGACGTCGGCGTAGCCGGCCAGGCTGTCGATGCCCTCCTGGATGCGGGCGCCGCCCGAATCGTTGATGCCGATGACCGGCGCGCCGACCTGCATCGCCTTGTCCATGACCTTGCAGATCTTGCGCGCGTGCATCTCCGAGAGCGCGCCGCCGAAGACCGTGAAATCCTGGCTGAAGACGAAGACCAGCCGGCCGTTGACCGTGCCGTAGCCGGTGACCACGCCGTCGCCCGGCACCTTGTTCTCGGCCATGCCGAAATCGGTGCAGCGGTGCTCGACGAACATGTCCCATTCCTCGAACGAGCCCTCGTCCAGCAGCAGTTCGATGCGCTCGCGCGCGGTCAGCTTGCCGCGGCCGTGCTGCGCCTCGATTCGCTTCTCGCCCCCGCCGAGGCGCGCCTTGGCGCGCTTCTCTTCCAGCATCCTAACGATGTCCTGCATCCGCCTCTCCCGGCGCCATTCCCCAGATAGGGCCCCTCGATAGCATCGGGCATTCGGCCCCGCCAGCCCTTTGGCGGGACGCAGCCCTGTCAGAGCGCGCCGACCAGGCGCTCCACCCGGGCAAGTTCGCCGCGGATCGCCGCGCGCCGGTGCGCGGCCTCCGCGTCCTCGCCCCACTCCTCGATCTGGAAGCTCTCGTCGAGCTGCGCCGCCTCGAAGGCGGCGGCCGCGTCCACCCGGCGCTCCACCAGGGCCAGGCCGATGACCAGCGAGCCCGCTGCGCCGGCGGCGACCGACAGGCCGGCCAGCCGGAAATCGTCATAGCTGCGGACGGCGCGCTCCAGCGCCTCCAGCGCCGCCGGACTCTGGCGCACCGGGTTCAGGCTGGAGGTTACCTGCAGCCGGGCGCCGAAACGGTCCTCCGCCCAGTCCAGCAGCGGCCGCCACTGCGCCTGCTGACGCTCGATCAGGCGCTGGGGCTGGTCCGCCCAGTAGCAGAGCATGTCGGCCTCGGCAAAGCGCGCGACTGCCCGCCGGGTGTCCTCGCGGCGGCCCGCGAAGCCGTCGACGGCCGTGCCGGCCATGCGGGTCAGCGGCATGGACTGGTGATCGATCTTTTCCCCCTGGGCCGCCCATTCGTCCGCCACCAGATCGGCCAGCGCCCGGGTCGGCAGACGGAAGGGCTGCCGCGCGGGCGTACGCATGGCGCGGCCATCCAGGCGGACCTCCCAGCCCCCCGGCGCCTCTTCCACGCCGACCTTCTCGTAGAAACGCTTCACGCCGCCCGGGCTCCCCCCAGCAGCGCGGCGACGGCGGCCGGGATCTCGTCGCCATGACCGACGATCCGCGCGGCGCCCGCGCCTTCCAGTTCCCCGGGCGGATGATAGCCCCAGGCGACGCCGATGGCGCCGCAGCCGGCGGCCCGCGCCATCTCCATGTCGTAGCTGGTATCGCCGATCACCACCGCGTCCGCCGCATCCACGCCCGCCTCGGCGCAGGCCTGCAGGCACATGTCGGGCGCGGGCTTGCCGGCCATGACGTCGTCGGCGGTCTGCAGCGTGACGAAGCGGCCCTCCAATCCCAGGCGCTCGACCACCGCGAACAGGCCGCGCCGCGACTTGCCGGTGGCGACGCCCAGCAGGTAGCCCGCCGCATCGAGCGCGCCGATGGCGTCGAGCACGCCGGGGAAATCGGGTTCGGGCAGGTCGCCGCCGGCGCGCAGTTCCCGGAACAGCGCCTTGTAGGCGCCCGCCACCTGCCAGACGTCCGAAGCGCCCAGTTCCGGCGCCAGCCGGCCCACCGCCTGGTCGAGGCTGAGCCCGACGACGCGCTTGACCGCGTCCGGGTCGGGTGCGATCAAGCCGAAGCTGAGGAACGCCTGCTGCATCGAGCGGACGATACCGTGCTGGCTGTCGACGAGCGTGCCGTCGCAGTCGAAGATGACGAGCCGAAGGGTCATCCCGCCAACCTGCCACAGGACCGGGCCATGAATGATGCGGTAAAATATCTCGGAAAGCAGAGCGCCGTACCGGAGAGCCCCGGGGAAGCGGTCCTGGACGCCGTGCCCGATCCGCATCCGGACGCCAGGTACGTGGTGCGGTTCACCGCGCCGGAGTTCACCTCGCTCTGCCCGGTCACGGGCCAGCCCGACTTCGCGCGGCTGGTCATCGACTACGTGCCGGCCGGGCGCATCGTCGAGAGCAAGAGCCTGAAACTGTTCCTGGGGTCGTTCCGCAATCACGGCGCCTTCCACGAGGACTGCACGGTGACGATCGCGAAGCGGATCGTGGCGGCGATCGGGCCGGACTGGCTCAGGATCGCCGGATACTGGTACCCGCGCGGCGGGATACCGATCGACGTCTTCTATCAGACGGGGGAGCCGCCGGCCGGAGTCTGGCTGCCCGATCCGGGCGTCGAGACCTATCGCGGGCGGTAGGGTGGCGACATGAAGGGGGACCGGCCCGGAGGCCGGCCCCGATCATGTGGGTGCTCCGCCGCCGGCCTAGCCGAACAGCGAGAGGATCGACTGCGGCGCCTGGTTGGCGATCGAAAGCGCCTGGGTGCCGAGCTGCTGCTTGATCTGCAGCGCCTGCAATCGGGCGCTTTCCTTGGCCAGGTCCGCGTCCACCAGATTGCCCACGCCGGTGTTCAGGCTGTCGATCAGCTTGTCGACGAAATTGGTGTGGATATCCAGCGTCTTGGCCCGGGTGCCGAGCACCGCGAGCTGCTGGTTGGCGGCGTCGATCGCCGCATCGATGCCGGAGCGGGCGGCCGCGGCGTTCGTCGCCGTGGACAGGCTGAGCGCGCTCAGCGTCAGTCCGGCCGTCCCCGTGGTCATGTTCTGCGCCGTCACCGTGATGGTGTCGCCGTCCGGATTGGCCAGCACCGACATGGAGCTGACGGAACCGTCCAGGGCGTTGAAGCCGTTGAACTCCGCGTTGCCGACGATGGTCGCGATCTGGTCGCGCAGCGCGGCAAAGTCATTCTGCAGCGCGTTGCGGCTGGAGGTCTCGAGCGACTGATCGAGAGCCGCGACGGCCTTCTCCTTCATCTCGATCAGCAGGTCCGAAACGGACTGGCCGGCGGCCAGACCCACATCGATGACGCTGACCGCGTTGTCGAGGGCGGTCTTCACGGCCTCGAAGCCGGCGATCTCGCCGCGCATGTTCTGCGCGATGGCGAAGACGGCGCCATCGTCCTTGGGACCGGCGATCTTCAGGCCGGTGTTGATCCGGGTCTGGACCTCGGAAAGATCCCTGTTGGTCGCATTGAGCTGCTGCAAGGCCAGCATCGCGCCCGTATTGGTGTTTACCGAAAGCATTTCTCTCTCCTGTTCAGACGGGCTGCCTTCATGAGCCCCGCGGTTCACCCACAAGCGCCGATATGGCGCAGACCCCACAACTCAACCGCCGTGCCAGTCGAGGAAATCCGGCCCAAACCGTTGTGTTGAATAAATTTTCTTGAATCATCCGGCCGCGAGCCGCCCGGGCGCCCCGGCAGGATTTGCCGCCGCAGGACGCGCTTCGTCATCGAAACAGGGTCAGAACTTGCCGGGCGCGGCCCGGCCGCGTTCAGGTTTCGCCGGAACCGCCGCCGGCCGGAACCGGGGCGATCGTGGCCCGGTCGATCGGCAGGGTCCCGCTGTTCATGACGGCCAGCACCGTGTCGGCCAGCATGTCCGGCATGACCGGATCGTCGATCAGGATCGGCCCGGGCCGGTTCAGCACCGCGTTGGAACAGGTGGAGAGAACGATCTGGAAGCCGAAGCGGAAACGGGCGCGCACCGCCTCGTTCGCTTCCTCGGGCCAGAGCCGGCCGTAGATCTCCCAGGCGCGGCTGACGGTCTTCTGTGCGAGCGGCCTCAACGGCGAGAAGGCTTCCTTCTCGCCCAGATGGCGGGCGACGACGGCGCGGACGAAGCCGGGATTGTCGCGGAAGAACTCGACAATCAGCGCGGTGACGCACCGTATCGCGTGGCGCCGGTCGCCGCCGCCCAGCGCCTCGAGCGTGATCTCCCGATCGACCCGCTCGGCCATACGCGCCAGACGCTCGCCCACCAGGGCGTCGAGCAGCCCGTCCTTGTCGCGGAAACGCTGATAGAGGGTGCCGACCGAGCTGTTCGCCTCGGCCGCGATATCCTCCATCTTCATGCGCTCGTAACCCAGTCCTTCCACAAGACGGTTCGCCGCGTCCAGGATGGCGCGCCGGCGGCGCTGACTACGCAACTGCTTGGCCGGAAGGACGCCTTCCGAATAGGGATCCCTGTCCATCGGTTCCTGTCATCGTGATCCGCGCCGTCGGACGTCTTCGTCGGCAATCGGCGCTTGACGGAGGCGGCGGCACCGCCGGAGACAAAAGTGAAGTGACTTTGCTTGACGCCGGGCGGGAGATCAAGCCCCAGCCGGGAACCCCTTTTCGGTTGACGCCACGGGAGGCCGGGCCTAGGTTTCAGCCCATGTCCGGCGCAAAGCGTCATATCCTGCCAGGCCTCGTCCTAGGCAGCCCGGCTCTCGGATAGAGTCGGGTTAAGCCTTTCGCGCGTCGGGGCCGGGCATCCGGTCGACATCATTTCTTGAAATCGCTGAACGACTGAAGGCCACGCTGCGTGCGCGGTCCGACACGGGTCTCAGACCCCGACGCCTCCAAAGCTACAAGCGTCACCGGAGACAACGACCATGCCTACCATGCCCAACCTCCACAAGTACCGGGCCTTTCCGAAGATCGACCTGCCGGACCGGACCTGGCCGACGAAGACCATCGACAAGGCGCCCATCTGGTGTTCCGTCGATCTGCGCGACGGCAACCAGGCCCTGATCGAGCCGATGAACCGCGACCGCAAGGTCCGCTTCTTCCGCCACCTGCTCGCGGTCGGCTTCAAGGAGATCGAGGTCGGCTTCCCCGCCGCTTCCGACACCGACTTCGATTTCGTCCGCCACATCATCGAGAACGACATCATTCCCGACGACGTCGCCATCCAGGTGCTGGTCCAGTCGCGCGAGGAGCTGATCCGCCGCACCTTCGAGGCGGTGAAGGGCGCGAAGAACGTCATCATACACTTCTACAACTCGACCTCGACCGTGCAGCGCCGCGTGGTCTTCGGGCTGGAACAGGACGGCATCACCCGGATCGCCGTCGACGCCGCGAAGCTGATCCGGGAACTGATCCCGACGCTCGAGGGCAGCAATGTCCGCATCGAGTACAGCCCCGAAAGCTTCACCGGCACCGAGCTGCCCTATGCCCGCGACATCTGCCACGCGGTGATGGACGTGTTCGAGCCGACGCCGGAGAACCCGATCATCATCAACCTGCCGGCGACGGTCGAGATGGCCTCGCCGAACTACTACGCCGACCAGATCGAGTGGATGCACCGCAATCTGCGGAACCGCGATTCCGTCATCCTCAGCCTGCACCCCCACAATGACCGCGGCACGGCGGTGGCGGCCACCGAGCTCGGCGTCATGGCCGGCGCGGACCGCATTGAGGGCACGCTGTTCGGCAATGGCGAGCGCACGGGCAATGTCGACCTCGTCACCCTGGCGCTGAACATGTTCACCCAGGGCGTCGATCCGGCGCTCGACTTCTCCAACATCACCGAATCGATCGCGGTCGCGGAATACTGCAACCAGTTGCCGGTGCACCAGCGCCATCCCTATGCCGGCGAGCTGGCCTATACGGCGTTCTCCGGCTCTCATCAGGACGCCATCAAGAAGGGCATGGCCGCCGTACGCCAGTCGAATGACGGCCTCTGGGAAGTGCCCTACCTGCCGATCGACCCGATGGACGTGGGCCGCGCCTATGAGGGGATCATCCGGGTCAACAGCCAGTCCGGCAAGGGCGGCACGGCCTATATCATGGAGAACGATTTCGGCGTCGAGCTGCCACGACTGCTGCAGGTGGAGTTCAGCCAGGTGGTGCAGAAGATCGCCGACACCACGGGCAAGGAGATCCTGCCCGCCATGATCTGGCAGAGCTTCGAGGACACCTATCTGGAGACCACCGAACCCTTCGAACTGGTCCGCTACAAGGTCACCCCGGGATCGGGCGACGGCATGTCGGCGGTCGAGGCCGAAGTGATCCGTGACGGCGAAACGGTGACGGTCGCCGGCGAGGAGAACGGTCCGATAAGCGCCTTCTTCCAGGGCATGAAGGACGCCTTCGGCATCCGCGCCAACCTGACCGACTACCGCGAGCACGCCATCCACGCCAGCGAGAAGGGCAGCCGCACGCGCGCGGTCTGTTTCATACGTCTGGCCAACCGCCATGGCGAGCAGCGCTTCGGCGTCGGCATCGACGAGAACACCACCACCGCCTCGCTGAAGGCCATCGTCTCGGCCCTGAACCGCCTGGCGAAGGTCTGACGGTATTCATTTGATCGAGTACCGAGGCGAAAGCCTTGGACGGCTCGATCATACATCGGAAGGATCGAGCGAGCCGCAATCAACCCCGCTCCCGACCCGCTGACTCGGGTCACCCTCCCCCTTGGTCAAGGGGGAGGGACGGGGTGGGGGATGCGCTTCGCAGGCGCGGCGGCCAGGACAACAGGTGACCTGCAGCCGGCGTCAGCCGACGCCCGGACGCGGCCAGAACGGCTGCCGCGCCCCTTCCATGCCGGAATCGCCTTTGGTTCCCGGCCTGACGTCGCGTATATCTTCGTTCCGGAAACGAGACAGGGGAGCGCGGCGTCATGCACGATCTGGTCATTCGGGGCGGCACCATCATCGACGGCACCGGCAAGGCGGCCTTCACCGGGGACGTGGCGGTCCGCGGCGGCGTGATCGTGGAGGCCGGCGGCAAGGCCGGACCGGCGCGGCGCGAGGTCGACGCCGGCGGGGCGATCGTCACGCCGGGATGGGTCGATATCCACACCCACTATGACGGCCAGGCGACCTGGGACGGCGACCTGACACCCTCGGCCTGGCATGGCGTCACGACGACCGTCTTCGGCAATTGCGGCGTCGGCTTCGCGCCGGTGAAGCCGGGCGCCGAGCCCTATCTGATCAACCTGATGGAAGGCGTCGAGGACATCCCCGAGATCGTCCTCTCGGAGGGCATCGACTTCCGCTGGGAAAGCTTCCCCGAGTTCATGGACGTGCTGGCGGAGACGCCGCGCACCATGGACATCGGCTGCCAGGTGCCGCACGCGGCGCTGCGGTTCTACTGCATGGGCGACAGGGGCGCGGACTACCAGGCCCTGCCGTCGGACGACGAGATCGCCCATATGGGCCGGCTGCTGGAGGAGGCGCTGGCCGCCGGCGCGCTGGGCTTCACCACCTCGCGGACCATCAAGCACAAGGCCGCGGACGGCCGCTTCACGCCGTCTCTCACCGCGCGCGAGGCGGAGCTGTTCGGCATGGCCGACGCCATGCGCCGCGCCGGCAAGGGCGTGCTGCAGGTCAATTCGGACTTCGAGGACGGCGACTTCGCCATCCTGCGCGCCGCCGCCGAGCGGGCCGGACGGCCGCTCTCGGTGCTGCTGATCCAGGTCGACAACGCCCCCGACCGCTGGCAGGAAACCCGCGACGGCATCCGCGCCGCCAACGCGGCCGGCATCGCCGCCAACGGCCAGGTCGGCACGCGCCCGATCGGCATCCTGATGGGGCTGGAAACCTCGGTTCACCCCTTCCTGCGCCACCGCACGTGGAAGGAACTGGAGCATCTGTCCCCGCGCGAGCGTTACCTGACGCTGAAGAACAACGCCGAGGTCCGGGAGCGGCTGCTGGCCGAGGACCGCAGCCACGGCCACGCGAAGTGGATGGATTTCGGTCTCGACAAGGCGCACCCGCTGGCCCTGCCGCTGGACTACGAGCCCGATCCGGCCAACTCGGTCGGCGCCCGCGCGAGGCGGGAAGGCCTGGACAAGTGGGAACTGGCGCTGGACCTGATGATGGCCGAAGAGGGCAAGGCGATCCTGCTCTACCCGTTCGAAAACTATTACCACGGCGACCTGGAGGTCGTGCGCGAGATGATGACCGACCCTTATACGGTCTGCGGCGTGGCCGACGGCGGCGCCCATGTCGGGCTGATCTGCGACAGCTCCGCGCCGACGACGCTGCTCACCCACTGGGGCCGGGACCGGAAGCGCGGCGAGCGCTTCGACCTGCCCTTCCTGGTGAAGAAGCAGACCCGCGACACCGCCCGCGCCTACGGGCTCACCGACCGCGGCACGATCGAGGCGGGCATGAAGGCCGACCTCAACGTCATCGACTTCGACAATCTCGCCGTGACCATGCCGGAGGTGGTCTACGACCTGCCCGCAGGCGGGCGGCGGCTGATCTAGCGCGCGAAGGGCTACCGCCACACCATCAAGGCCGGCGTCGAGACGCTGGCCGGCGGCGAGCTCACCGGGGCCCGGCCCGGCGGCCTGATCCGCGGCTGAGCCGGGCGAAGATCTTCAGAACACCAGCGTACGGCGGACATATTGCCGCCAGTCGTCCTTCGGGCTCTGGCAGATGCGGTCGCGGCCCTGGCGGGTGATCAGCGCCACGGCGCCGCGCCGCCAGAGCCGGACGAACAGCTCCGGGTCGGAGAGCGCGACCTGATGCAGCGCCGGGCCCTGCAGCGGTCGGATGTGCTTGCGCGAGAACAGCACCAGCGCCAGCAGCAGGAGCGCGAAGGTGATGAAGCCGAGCGACATCTGGGATCCGACGACGCGATAGCTGATCTCGTGCAGGCCGAGCCACTCGGCCAGCGCGAACCAGGCCACCATCAGCGCCAGAGAGACCGGCAGGAACCAGTCGCGGATCAGCACCGCGCGCCGGCCCACCTGGGCGGCCAGTACGTCGCGGAACCCCTCGACGCGGCGCGCCTTGCGGTAGCTAATGTGCATGGAAAGCTGCCCCTGCTCCATGCCGAGCTGCATGGCTTCCAGCAACTGCGCATCGCCTTCACGCGCCATGGTGCGTTCCGATCCGGTCTTCGAACCCCCTAGCCACGCTCGCCGGCCTTCCAGCGGTCGATGAAGGTGCGGCCCTCGGGCGCGGGCATGTCGCGGCTCTTCGTCCAGGCGCGCGCCAGCGGCAGGTCGCGGAACCGCCCGCCGCGGCGGCGGCCCAGCCGTCCCATGACGCCGATACCGATCCGCGCCGCCAGCCGATAGGCCCAGGGGTGCCTGGCCATCCAGGCCCAGCCCTTCAGCGCCAGCCGCTCCCGGGCCGGCGGCAGGCCGCGCTCGAAGGCTTCCTCGCGCCAGTGGCGCATGATCTTCGGCAGTGGGATGCGCATGGGACAGACCTGCTCGCAGCGGCCGCAGAAGGTCGACGCGTTGGGCAGATGCCGGGCCTCCTCCAGCCCGACGATATGCGGGTCCAGCGCCGCGCCGATGGGACCGGGATAGACCCAGCCATAGGCGTGGCCGCCGACGGCGGTGTAGACGGGGCAATGGTTCATGCAGGCGCCGCAGCGGATGCAGCGGAGCAGGTCCTGCTTGTCGGTGCCCAGCAGGTCGGAACGGCCATTGTCCAGCAGCACCACGTGGAAGCCCTCAGGCCCGTCCAGGTCGCCCTCCCGCTTCGGCCCGGTGGAGAGCGTGGTGTAGGCCGACATCTCCTGCCCCGTCGCCGAACGCGCCAGCACGCGCAGGATCGTCGAGACGTCCTCCAGCGTCGGCACCACCTTGTCGATGGCGGAGATGACCACATGCGCCTTCGGCAGCATCTGGGTCAGATCGCCATTGCCCTCGTTGGTGACGATGATGGTGGAGCCGGTCTCCGCGATCAGGAAGTTGGCTCCCGTGATGCCCACATCGGCGTCGAAGTATTTCTGGCGCAGCACCTCGCGCGCTTCGGTAACCAGATCCTCGGCCTCGGTCAGTCGCTCGGTCCGGCCGTATTTCGCGTGATGTTCGTGGAACAGGTCGGAGACCTGCTCCTTGGTCTTGTGCACCGCCGGGCCGATGATGTGGCTGGGCGCTTCCTTGGCGAGCTGGATGATGTACTCGCCGAGGTCGGTCTCCACCGGTTCGATGCCGTTGGCCTCGAGGAACGGGTTCAGCGCCACCTCCTCGGCGACCATGGACTTGCCCTTGGTCACCGACTTCGCGCCATAGCGGCGGCAGAGTTCGAGGATCGTCTGGCGCGCCTCCTCGGCGGTGGCGCAGAAATGCACCGTGCCGCCGGCCTCGGTCACCTTCTCCTCGAAGCGTTCCAGATAGAAGTCGAGATTGGCGAGGATGTGGTCCTTGAGCGTCACCGCCTCGTCGCGGAGCGCCTCGAACTCGTCCAGACCGTCGGCGGCGCGGGCGCGCGCGGCGACGAAGCCGGTCTGGAGGTTCTTCAGGGCGGACTGAAGATTCGCGTCCCCGATGGCCTTCGTCGACTCTTCCTTGAACAGATGCGACTTCGGCTGCATGGCTCAGTTTCCCGTCATGAAGCCGGCGCCCTTGGACTTGATCCAAGGGCCCAGCAAAAAGAATGACTGGGTCCTGGGGTCAAGCCCCAGGACGCCGCATGGAGAATCGACCACGCAGCACATCATCCCTCCTCACCGATGGCCGGCCCGTCGGTCATGCCGGCCAGCACCTCGGCGACGTGGCGGACCTGGATGTCCGCACCCTCGCGCTTCAGCTTGCCGGCCATGTTCAGCAGGCAGCCCATGTCGCCGGCCAGCAGCAGGTCCGCCCCGGTGGCCTGGATGTCGTCGGACTTGCGCCGCACCATCTCGGCGGAGACGTCGGAATACTTGATGCAGAACGTGCCACCGAAGCCGCAGCAGGTCTCGGCGGTCGGCAGTTCGACCAGTTCCAGTTCGTCCACGGTCGCCAGCAGGCGCCGCGGCTGTTCCTTGATCTTCAGTTCGCGCAGCCCCGAGCAGCTGTCGTGATAGGTCACGGTCCGGTCCAGCTTCGCCTCGACCTCGGTCATGCCGCAGACGCCGGTGAGGAAGGAGACGAGCTCGAAGGTCTTCGCGCCCAGATCCGCCGCGCGCCGCGCCCAGTCGCCGTCGTCGGCGAACAGCGTCGGATAGTGATGGCGGATCATGCCGGCGCAGGAACCCGAGGGCGCCACGACATAGTCGAAGCCCTCGAAGGCCTCTATCACCTGCTTCGCGATGGCGGCGGTGTCCGCCCGGTCGCCGGAATTGTAGGCGGGCTGGCCGCAGCAGGTCTGGGCCAGCGGCGCGTCGACCGCGCAGCCGCCGCGCTCCAGCAGCTTCACCGCGGCGAAGCCGACGCTGGGCCGGTAGAGGTCGACCAGGCAGGTCACGAACAGCCCCACGCGGGGCCGGGCATTGGCATTGGCGCTCATGGCGACGGTTATAGAGGAAGTGGCTGGCGCTGCTAAGCGTCTATGCGCCTTCGCGCGCCGCCCGGCGGGTCAGGCGACCGGCAATGGCGGCTTCCGGGCCGGCCAGAGCGCCAGGGCAAGGCCGGCGAAGACCAGCAGGCCGCCGGAGATCTGCAGCGCCGACAGGGTCTCCCCCAGAACGAGGGCCGACAGCGCGACGCCGAATACCGGCACCAGCAGGAAGAAGGGTGCGACGGCGGCCGACGAGTAGGCGACCAGCAGCCGCCCCCAGATGGCGAAGACGAGAACCGTGGCCAGGACGCTGGACCAGAGAAGGGCGATCGCTGTCGGCCATGTGACGGTGGAAATCAGGTCCGCGGCCGAACCGTCCGCTTCGAGAACCAGCGACAGGCCCAGCAGAGGCAGCGGCGGCACCAGGCTCATCCAGACCGAGACGCGGAGCATGTCGGTCTGACCCAGCGACTTCATGATGTTGTTGCCGATGCCGCCGGAGAGCGCAGCCAGCAGGATGAGCAGCAGGGCGACGGCCGAGCCGGCGCGGCCGCGGTCGATGGCCAGGACCGCGATTCCTGCGGCCGCGATCAGCAGCGCCAGCAATTGCCGGCGCCTCATCCGCTCGCCGAACACGGCCATCGAGATGAGGATGGTGAAGAAGGCCTGGGTGTGCACCAGCACCGACGCCAGCGACGCGCTCAGTCCCTGCGTCATGGCGATGAAGGTCAGCGCGAACAGCACCGCGCCGAGGAACAGACCCAGAAGGATCAGCTTCCCGGCCGGGATCCGCGGCCTTGGCACCACCACGACGAAGCAGGCGGCGCAGGCGAAGCGCAGCGCCGTGAAGAAGATCGGCGGCGTATCCTGCAACGCGATCGCCGAGAACGGATAGGTCGCCCCCCAGATGAAGGCGGCCATGACGGCCAGCAGGGCGTCGCGTCGGGTCATCGACACCTTCAGAACACGCCGCCTTCCTTCATTGCAGCGATCTGCTCGTCGCTGTAGCCCAGTTCCTTCAGCGTCCCGGCTGTGTGCTCGCCGACCTCGGCGAAGGCGAGGCGCGGCCTGCCGGGCTCGGCGGCGAACTTGATCGGCACGCCGATATGCTCCCAGCCGCGCTCGTCCTCGAAGATCATCTCCCGGTGGCGCACCTGCGGGTCGTCGCAGGCCTCGCGCAGGTTCTTCACCGGCGCGAAGGCGGCGTCGACGCCCTCGAACCACTCCACCCACTCGGCCTGGGTCTTCGTGCGGAAGGTCTCGCGCAGGAACTGCCGCGCCGGCTCCTGCGTCGGTCCCGGCGGCGGCTTGCAGGCCTCGATCAGGTCCTCGCGGCCGAACTTCCGCATCACGGTCTCGGCGAAGTGCATCTCCGAGGCGCCGAGCACGACGTGCCGGCCGTCCTTCGTCTCGTAGATCTGGTAGAAGGCGTAGCCGCCGCCCGTCCGCTCCTCCTTCCAGACCGGCGGCGTCTTGTCGGCGAAGGTGGAGCCCATCAGGTTAGGCATGGCCGCGAAGAGCGAGTCCATCATGGCGAGATCGATATAGTCGCCCCTGCCCGTCTTCTCCCGCCGCAGCAGCGCCATCAGCACGCCCGACAGCCCCATCATCGACGACAGCATGTCGGCATTGGCGATGCCGGGGATGGCCGGCTTGCCGTCCTGCCCCTGGTTGAGCGAGAGGACGCCCGCCAGCGCCTCGGTCGCCAGGTCGTGCGCCGGCTTCTTCACATAGGGGCCGCTCTGCCCGAAGGCGGAGATCGAGAGATAGACGAGGCGCGGATTGCGCGCGCTCACCGTTTCGTAGTCGCAGCCGAGGCGCTTGACCACGCCGGGGCGGAAGGCCTCCACCATGACGTCGCAGCTCTCGACAAGCTTCAGCAGCGCCTCGCGCCCCTCGTCGGTCTTGAGATTGAGCTGGATCGACTTCTTGCCGCGATGAGTGTTGGCGAAATAGACGGTGACCCCGTCGCGCACCTGGCCGATCTCCCGGTTCGGTTCGCCCGACAGCGGCTCCAGCTTGATCACCTCGGCGCCGTGGTCGGCCATCATCTGGGTCAGCAGCGGCCCGGGCAGGAACAGCGACATGTCCAGGACGCGGATGCCTTCGAGTTTCATGTGGATCTCCGGATTATCTCGATCGGCGTCCTCGGGCTTGATCCGAGGACCCAGTCATTCGTTTCGCCGGGCCCTCGGATCAGGTCCGAGGGCGGCATGAAGGGGCGCGTTGCCGGGCCCCTTCATGCCGGATTCCGCGCCAGCATCTGCCGCGCGATGATGATGCGCTGCATCTCGTTGGTGCCCTCGCCGATGCACATCAGCGGCGCGTCGCGGAAATAGCGCTCGACCGGGAACTCCGCCGAATAGCCATAGGCGCCGTGGATGCGCATGCATTCGGTGGCGTTCTCCAGCGCGGTCTCGGAGGCGAAGAGCTTGGCCATTCCGGCCTCCATGTCGCAGCGTTCGCCACGGTCATAGGCCATGGCCGCGTCCAGCATCAGCAGTTCCGCCGCGCGCCGCTTCGTCGCCATGTCGCCGATCTTCAGCTGGATCGCCTGGTGCTCGCCGATGGGTTTGCCCATGGTCTCGCGGATCTGGGCGTATTCGACCGCGCGGTTGAGCGCCGCCGTCGCCACGCCGACGCCGCGGGCGGCGATGTTGATGCGGCCCAGTTCCAGCCCGCCGACGGTCTGGTGGAAGCCCCTGCCCTCCACGCCGCCGATCAGGTTTGCCGCCGGCAGGCGGTAGTCCTCGAAGATCAGCTCCGCCGAATCGATGCCCTTGTAACCGAGCTTCTTCAGCTTGCGGCCAGTGGTGAAGCCCGGCCCCTTCTCGGCGATGAACAGGCTCATGCCCTTGTGGCGCGGTTCGATGTCCGTGTCCGTCTTCACCAGCAGGGCGACGGCCCCGCCCTCGATGCCGTTGGAGATCCAGGTCTTGCCGCCATTGACGACATAGTCGTCGCCGTCGCGCACCGCCTTCGTGCGGATCGCCTGCAGGTCGGTGCCGCAATGCGGTTCGGTCAGCGCCAGCCCGCCGCGCAGTTCGCCCGAAGCGAAACGTGGCAGGAAGCGGTTCTTCTGCTCCTCCGTGCCGAAGCGCTCGACCGCCGCCGCCATCATCAGGTGCGAGTTGAAGATGCCGGTCAGCGACATCCAGGTCTCGGAGATCGTGGCGACGATCTTCGCATAGGTCTGGGCCGGCAGGCCGAGGCCGCCATATTCGGCCGGGATGGTGGCGCCGAACAGGCCGAGTTCCTTCATCTGCGCGACCATTTCGTGCGGATATTCGTCGGCGTGCTCCAGATCGAGCACCTTGTCCTCGACATCGCGCCTCAGCCAGACGCGGATCGTGTCGAGCAGCTGGCGTTCGTCCGCCTCGCTGATCTCCGCGCCGGTACGGCTGCGTATGATCTTTTCCATGTCTGCGACCCTCCCCGTCGTTTCATGGATAGTTGACCCCCGCCGGCCATGCTAGGCGAGAATCCGGATATCCATGAGAACATAGCCATGCTGCTGTCGGAACTGCTGGAAAAACGCGATTGCCTGCTGGCCGACGGCGCGACCGGCACCAACCTGTTCGCGATGGGGCTGCCGCCGGGCCATGCGCCCGAAGCCTGGAACGCCGACGAACCGGACAAGATCCGCGCGAACTACCAGAGCTTCGTCGACGCCGGCTCCGACATCATTCTCACCAACACCTTCGGCGGCACCCGCTATCGCCTGATGCTGCATGGGCTGGAGGACCGGGCGGAGGAACTCAACCGCCTCGGCGCGGCGCTGGCCCGCCAGGTCGCCGACGCCGCCAACCGGCCGATCGTCGTGGCCGGCTCCATGGGGCCGACGGGCGAACTGATGGCGCCGCTGGGCCGGATGACCCACACGGATGCGGCCGCGGCCTTCGCCGAACAGGCGCGCGGCCTCAAGGCCGGCGGCGCCGACGTCGCCTGGATCGAGACCATGTCGGCGCCCGAGGAAATGCGCGCCGCCGCCGAGGCCGCCATCGCCGAGGGGCTGCCCTATGTCTACACCGCCAGTTTCGACACCGCCGGCCGGACGATGATGGGCCTGCCGCCGGAGCTGCTGGCCGGCGTGGCGGCCACCTTGCCCGTCCCGCCGGTCGCCTTCGGCGCGAATTGCGGCGTGGGCGCCTCCGATCTGCTGCTGGCGGTGCTGGGCATGGCCACCGAGACCGGCGTCGTCATCGCCAAGGCGAACTGCGGCATCCCGCAGATCCGCGGCGACAAGGTGGTCTACACCGGCACGCCCGAGCTGATGGCCGCCTATGCCCGCTTCGCGCGGGACGCCGGCGCGCGCATCATCGGCGGCTGCTGCGGCACCACGCCCGAGCACATCCGGGCGATGCGGCTCGCCCTGGACACCAGCGAGCGCGGCCCGCGTCCGGACCTCGCGGAAATCACCGCGGCCCTGGGCCCCCTGATCGCGCCGCCTGCCGCCAACACCGAGAGCATCCGCCACGTTCGCCGGCGCCGCCGCGCCTGAGACCAATCCCTGACGCGCGGCATCTTGTTCAGGTCACGCGATGATAGCGGGCGGTGAGTCCGAAGCCGGACCATTCGAGCCTGAGCCATGCGCCATCGGAGCCGTACCAGACATCGAAGGCGCGGCTGGTGTCGACGAAATAGCGCCTGGCCGGACGCTCCTGTCCCAGCGCCTCGATGATCTCCAGGCCTCGATAGGCAATGTCGACGGGGCGGATGACGCCGGTCGCGACGTCGAGGAAACGCGCCCGCTCCACCGCCGCCGGCCGCCAGAAGGCCGAGGTCGGCCACATGTCGCCGTCCACCACCCGGTCGCCGGCGCGGCGGCTCTGCACCGCGATCCGCCCCTCCGAGTTCCGCTCGGCGACCACGTGGTCGCGGTTGTCGCCGTCGACGGTGCGGGATTCGAGACGCAGCAGCCGGTCGCCGCGCCAGGTCTCCTCGGCCTGCTGGCGATAGTCGAACACGGTCACGAACATCAGCCGCACGCGCATGGCCACGTCCACCGTCACCCGAAGGTCGCCCGCGGCGTCGCGGCGGAAAGCAAGCCGGTGGTGACCGACCGACTGCCCGGCGATCCGCACATCGAAGTCGATGTCCCAGGCCGCCGGCGCGGCGGCGAAGGCCGGCGCCGCGAGGCTCGCGGCCGCGCCGACCAGGAATGCGCGTCGGTCGATCATGGTCATAATCTGGTAAGCCGCTTTGGATTTCCGAGTGCACGCCCAACATGAGGAAGGGAATGAACGGAGCCTGACCGAATGATTCCGCTGCATGACGACGCGCCGGCACACCGCACGCCCTGGGTCGTACGCTCGGTGGTCGGCCTGTGCGTCCTCGTCTTCCTCTATCAGCTGGTTCTCGACGAGCGCGCGGAAGTCGCGCTGATCTACCAGTTCGGCATGATCCCGGCCGCCCTGTTCGGCCACGGCGCCCTGCCCGCGGATCTGGCCGTGGTTCCGCCGGCGCTGACCCTGGTCACCACAATCTTCCTGCATGGCGGCTTCATGCACCTGATCGGCAACATGCTGTTTCTCTGGGTCTTCGGCGACAATGTCGAGAGCGCCATGGGTCACTGGCGGTTTCTCGCCTTCCTGCTGCTGACCGGCGCCATCGCCGCGCTGTGCCATGGCCTGTGGGACACGACCTCGGAAGCGCCGCTGATCGGCGCCTCGGGCGCGGTCTCCGGCGTGCTGGGCGGCTACATCATCCTCTATCCCAGGGCCCGGATCCTGGTCGGCATCCCCATCGGCTTCCTGTTCATCCCGCTGCGCCTGCCGGCGCTGGTGCTGCTGGGCCTCTGGTTCGGGCTGCAGGTCCTCAACGTGCTGCGCGTCGGCAGCGAGAGCGACCCCATCGCCTGGTTCGCCCATGTCGGCGGCTTTCTGGCGGGCGCGGTGCTGGTGCTGCTGTTCCGCGACCGCGATCACCCGATCCTGTCGAAGGAGAAGGAGATGGCCCTCGCCCCCTTCGGCAAGGACGCTGCGATCCGCATCCTGCGGCCCGAGCCGCATCCGGACTCGCCCTACAAGCGCGGTCCCTGGGGCTGAGATGCTGCAAGCGGCGCCGCCAACGCCTCAGACCAGTATGGTCTCGGCCTCCGCCGGGGCATAGCAGGCAACCGGCGAGCCGCGTTCGGACAGCATGCGCTGCGCCGCCTCCAGCTTCGCATCGATGGCGGCGTCGTTCTGGTCCGGGTCGTGGTGGAACAGGTAGAGCCCCTTCACGTCGGCCTGGCAGGCCAGTTCCACCACCTGGCTGAGACAGGAATGGCCCCAGCCGATCTTGGAGCGGTATTCGTCGTCGGTGTAGGTCGTGTCGGTGACCAGCATGTCCGTGCCGCGCACGAAATCGGCCAGGTTCTGCATGTAATCGGGCGCGTGATAGTCCGACTCCGGCAGGAACATCTCGTTGTCGGTGATGTAGCAGAACGACCGTCCCGCATAGTCGACCCGGTAGCCCAGGCAGTATCCCGGATGGGACAGCAGCATGGTCTTCACCGGAATGCCGGAGACGTCGTACTCGCCCTCGCGCAGATCGCGGTAGGTCACACGGGCGCCGAACTCGCGCACGGTGATCGGGAAGTAAGCGCCGCTCATCTGTTCCGAGACCAGCTTCTCGATGCCCATGGAGCCGTGCATCGGTCCCAGCACCTCGTAATCGTTGCCGGGAATGAACAGCGGCGCGAAAAACGGCAGGGCGTTGATGTGGTCCCAGTGCGGATGGGAGATGAAGATCTTCCCCTCCGAGCGGGTCTTGCCTTCGGCCATCAGGCTGGAGCCGACCTCGCGGATGCCGCTGCCGGCGTCGAAGATGAAGAACTGCCCGCGCGGGAAGGAGAGCGTCACGCACGAGGTGTTACCGCCATATTTGAGGCTGTCCGGCCCGGGCTTGGGCAGGGTTCCCCGCACGCCCCAGAACTTCACCGCGATCCTGTCGGAAAGCACACGCTCGACCGTCTTCAGGAAGCTGTCGGCCTTGATCGGCTTCAGGATGTAGGCGTCGGCGCCCAGCTCCATCGCGCGGGCGCGGTCGTACTCGAAGGCCTTGCCGGAAAAGACGAAGATGCGCATCTCGTCGAAGGACGAATCCTCGCGCAGCTTCTGCGTCAGCTCCATGCCGTCCATCTCCGGCATCATGACGTCGGTCAGCACCGCGTCCGGCCGGTCGCGGCGCACCGCTTCCAGCCCCTCGATGCTGGAGGCGAAGACGCTGACCTCGTAGCCGGCGCGCTCGAGCACTGCGCGCGCGTGTCCGGCGGTCAGGCGATCGTCGTCGATGATAACGAAGCGTCCGCTGGCCAATAAACTGTTCCCCTCATGCGCGGCCGCGAGGCCGCCGTTCCCCTCGGGCGAAAATGAACGATCTTGGGAACATATGCAATTTCAGGTCCGCGGCGGTCAGCCGCCGAAGACCCGCTGCAACAGCGCCGTGGTGCGTTCCGCCGGATTGTTGCGGATCGCCGCCTCCTCGCGCGCCAGGTAGTGGAAGATGCCGTCCAGCCCCAGGGTGAGCACGTGATCGGTAAGGTCGGCCCGCAGATCCGGCACCATCGGCATGCTGCGGAACTCGCCGACAGTCTGTTCGTAGGTCTCTATCGCGCCGACCTCGGCCAAGCTTTCGTCTACCACCGGCTTCATCTCGGCGCGCAGACCGGGCGTCATCTGACGGCGGAAATACTGCGTCGCCGCGTCGTCGGGACCGTTGAATATTTCCATGACGTCCTGGATCGTCATCGCCTCGACGGCGTCGACGAACAGCGGCTTCGCCCTGGCCGCCGCGGTCTCCGCCGCGCGGTTGAGCCGGTCCTCCAGCGCATCCAGCTGGTTCGACATGCCCAACCGGCCGAGGATCGACTGGGCCCTGGCGAGGTTCTCCGGCAGCGGGATGTGGATCGCCGGATCCGCGTCGAAACCGCCGATGGCGCTGACCTGATCGACCACCCGGCCCGAGCCGACGCGCAGCGCTTCCTTCAGGCCGGCGCCGATCTCCGAGCGGCTGAGGCCGCCCTGCCGCTCGCCGCCCGCGGCGGGCGCTTGCTTCACGGCGCCGCCCAGCAGGTCCTTCGCCTTGCCGAACAGGCCGTCGGCCTGCACCGGACCCGCGATGGCGCAGAGCAGCACTGGCAGTATGAACATGCGGCGCATGGCCGAACCTCTTGATCGATGGGACCGGAAGCCATGGTCGCAGACAGGGATGCGCGGGGAAAGCCGAAGACCACGGCGGCCGACACGGCATGGATTGGGGGGTCGGGGATCCTGATTACCGCATCAGCCGCCGGGAGCCTTCCGGCTGACCGACAGTCAGCAAGTAGCAGGCCATGCGACCGCCCCCGGCGCCGCCGTGCGGCAGACTGTGAGCGAAGATTCATCTAACCGATTGCGGCGCCGGGATTCTTTTTTTCCGAGCAATCCGGGCGTGGAGGCCCGCGGCGGCGTCCGGCTGGCGGCCCGCCCGTAATCCGGGTTCCCCCGCCCGACGCGGATCGCAAACTGACAGCCATTTGGTTCGGGCCGACGCGGGGCGCAGGTGCAAATTGCGATTCGCCTGTCGCGGGTGCGCCGGCCGGCCGGTTCAGCTCTTCTTGCGGAACGCGTCCAGGGAGACGACCTCGCCCTGCTTCTCCTCCTCGGCCGGCGCCTCGTCGGAGATCTCGTCGGCCTCGTCGCTGTCGCCGCCGACGGGCAGGTTCCGGGCCGGATCCACCGGACCTTCGGCGGGCGCCCATTCGCCCTGGGGCTGGAACTGCAGCCCGAACTGGACGCTGGGGTCGGCGAAGGAGGTGATGGCCACGTATGGCACCCGGATGCGCGTCGGCAGCTTGTTGAAGCTGAGCGAAACCTCGAAGGCCTCGTCGCCGATCTCCAGATCCCAGTACTGGTGCTGCAGGACGATGGTGATATCGCTGGGATAACGCTCCAGCAGATGATCGGGCAGTTCCACGCCGGGGAACCGCGTCAGGAACGTGACATAGAAATGATGGTTGCCGTGCAGCCCGTCCGTCGCGGCCTTCTGCAGCGCTGCGCGGACCACGCCGCGCAATGCGTCTTCGACCATTTCGGAATAATTCATCCGAGCCTCCCGGACCTTTCGGCCCACGCCCCCTTCTGGCCGCCCCCACGGCGGCGCGAATTCAGTGGGGGACTTCTGTTGCCCGGCGTCCCCCGTGCCGCGCTTACCTGGCAATATTAGGCAGCGAGCGCCATTTCGTTGTCATTGGCACTTGTGAAAACGGCCCGATAACGGCGGAGCCATTCCGGGCGAAAACCACGTCTTTACCACGCACGTCGATCCTGTTTCGCCCCCATGAAGCCCCCGCGAGGCGGGAAATTGGTGGAGGCGCCGGGTACTGCCCCCGGGTCCGTTACGCTTATTCCACGTAGCGTTTATCGCCATAGTCGGTCACCCGACGCCTGCAATATAAGCACTTGGCAGGAATTTTCCAGCGCGCCGAAGAGCCCCTTCGGCGGACGGCCGCGAATCGGCTTATGATCGCCGCTCCCCTGGCTACGGAGCATCACGACATGCCGCTTTCCGCCCAACAGCTTCGCGAGATCGAGGAACAGCGGGCCGAGGCGACCCCGACGCGGCGCGCGGTCTCGCCGGCGCTGGAGGAAATGCTCTACCGCCCCATCGAGGTGCTGGACCACGGCTTCGTGCGGGTCATCGACTACATGGGCGACGACGCGGCGGTGGTTCAGGCCGCGCGCGTTTCCTACGGCCGCGGCACGCGCAAGGTCAGCCAGGATTCGGGCCTGATCAATTACCTGATGCGCCACCGGCACACCACGCCGTTCGAGATGTGCGAGATCAAGTACCACGTGAAGCTGCCGATCTTCGTAGCCAGGCAGTGGATCCGCCACCGCACCGCCAACGTCAACGAATACTCCGCCCGCTACTCCATCCTGGACCGGGAGTTCTACATCCCGGCGCCGGCGCAGCTCGCCGCCCAGTCGCGGTCCAACCGCCAGGGCCGGGGCGACGTGCTGCAGGGGGAGGAGGCGGAGCGCGTGATGCGCCTGCTGCGCGAGGATTCGGAGCGCGCCTACGAACACTACCAGGAGATGCTGAACGAGGACGACGCCGGCGAGCCGCTGGACGCGGAGCGCTGCGGGCTGGCGCGGGAGCTGGCGCGGATGAACCTGTCGCTCAACTTCTATACCCAGTGGTACTGGAAGACGGACCTGCACAATCTGATGCATTTCCTGTCACTGCGCGCCGACAGCCACGCGCAATATGAAATTCGCGTCTACGCGGATGCAATGATGGAGACGCTGCGCGCCTGGACGCCGCTGTGCGCCGCCGCCTTCGAGGAATACCGCATGGGCGGCGCGCACCTGTCGGCGAAGGGCGTGGCGGCGCTGCGCCGGATGCTCGACGGCGAGGCCGTGACGCAGGAAAACAGCGGTCTTTCGGCGCGCGAATGGCGGGAAATGATGGCCGCGCTTGGCCGCGGCTGAGGCTCGCCGCGCGCCGGAGCCGGACGCGAAAGGCATGATCGCCCGCCGGCGCGCCCGGCGGCACGGTATTTGCCTCCGCTCAGGTGGGCCATCATTGCCTTGATGGGTCAGAGGGGCTAGAGGGAAGGGGTTTCCGTGCGTGTCCGCAGCCGGCAGGAAAGAGACGTTTTGCGATGAGCGAACCCAGCGGCGAGTCCCGTGCCGATAGTCCGGACGCGGCGATGACGGAACGCTTCGACCGCTGGCTCCAGGCCTTCGGCAGCGCCTGGCAGAACCGGAACGCCGAGGAGATGGCGGCGCTGTTCGCCGGCGACGGCGGTTTCTTCGAGACGCCCTTCGGCCCGCCCTGCCGTGGCCGCTCCGAGATCCTGGCCCACTGGCAGGAAGCCCTGGGGCGCCAGGACAACGTGGTCTTCATGTACAGGACGATGGCCGTTCGCGACGACCTGGGCGTGGCCCGCTGGGCGGCCCAGTTCGATCTCCCCGAGGCCGGACTCCGGCTGGAGTTCGACGGCGTCATCGAATGCCGCCTCGCCGCCGACGACACCGCCCGCCTGGTGCGCCTGTGGTGGCACGACCGCGAGGCGCCCAGGCGCAAGCAGCCCGCCTGACTCGTCGCATTTACCTTCGCGCCCGCGCCGTTATCATCGTCCCTCGCATCGAAGGGGAGGATGAGACATGGCGGTCAAGGTCTATGACTGGCTGGCGAAGAACGCGGCGTTCCGCGGCGACCACCTGGCAATGTGCGACCTGGCGAGCGAACGGCGCTTTTCCTACAGGCGCGCCAACGACCGCGCCGGCCGGGTCGCCACCTGGCTCAGGGAAGATTTCGGCATCGGGCGCGGCGACCGCGTCGGCGTGCTGGCCCCCAACACCACGGACGTACTGGAAATCCAGTTCGCCTGCGCCAAGCTGGGCGCGGTCTTCCTGCCGCTGAACTGGCGGCTGACGGTCCCCGAGCTCTGTTTCATCGCCCGGGACGCCGGTCCGAAGGCGCTGATCCACGGCGCCGAGTTCGCCGACAGCGCCAGGGCCGTGGCGGCGGAAGTCGGCATCCCGCATCTGGCGCAGACCAATGGCGACGGCTCCGATTCACCCTATGAGCGCGGCATCGCCCGCCACCTGGTGCCGACGGAGATGGTCGACCTCGACCACGACGATCTCTGGACCATCATGTACACCTCCGGCACCACGGGTCTGCCCAAGGGCGCCATGATCACCCACGGCATGACTTTCTGGAACACGGTCAATCTGGGCCTGCCGCACCGGATCACGCCGGACGCGGTGCAGCTCACCGTGCTGCCGCTGTTCCACACCGGCGGTCTCAACTGCTACACGAACCCCGTTCTGCATGCCGGCGGCACGGTCCATGTGATGAAGGCATTCGACCCCAAGGCATGTCTGGACCTGCTCACGGACCGCAAACTTGGCATCACCCACTTCTTCGGCGTGCCCGCGAACTACCAGTTCATGGCGCAGCAGCCCGAATTCGAGACCGCCGACCTCTCCGGGGTCCGGATGGCCGGCATCGGCGGCGCGCCGTCATCGCTGTCGCTCCTCGAAACCTGGGACCGGAAGGGGCTGGGCCTGGCGCAGGGTTTCGGCATGACCGAGACGAGCCCGTCCGTGCTGGTGCTGGACGCCGCCGACGCCATGACCGCGCCCGGCTCCTCGGGCAAGCCGGTAATGCACAACGAGGTGCGGATCGTCGACGAGAACGGCGAGGACGTGGCGCCCGGCGAGGTCGGCGAGCTCTGGGTCCGGGGGCCGAACATCACCCCCGGCTACTGGAACCGTCCGGAGGCGACGGCCGAGACCATCACCGACGGCTGGCTGCACACCGGCGATGCCACGCGCATGGACGAGCGCGGCTTCTACTACATCGTCGACCGCACCAAGGACATGTACATCTCCGGCGGCGAGAACGTCTATCCGGCGGAGGTCGAGAACGTGATCTACCAGCTCGACGGCATCGCCGAAGCGGCCGTCATCGGCCTGCCCGACGACAAGTGGGGCGAGATCGGCTGCGCGGTGATCGTGCTGAAGAAGGGCGCCGAGCTGACCGGAGAGGCGATCATCGCCCACTGCCGGCGGAACCTGGCCACCTACAAGACGCCGAAGCGGGTCGAGTTCATCAGCGAGTTGCCGCGCAACGCCACCGGCAAGGTGCTGAAACGGGAACTGCGCGACAGCATCGGCAAGGCCGACGCGGCCTGAGCCGTCAGGCCGCCTCCGCCGGAGTCAGGGTCTCCAGCGAGAGCGCATGCACGCGCTCGTCCAGTTCCGCCTTCAGGGCGCGGTAGACGGCGCGCTGCCGGGCGACGCGGTTCTGACCGTCGAAGGCGGCCGAGACGATGCGGACGTGAAAATGGGTCTCGCCCTCCGGGCGGTAGCCGGCGTGTCCGCGGTGCTTTTCGGAATCGTCGCGGATCGTCAGTTCGGCAGGGCTGAAAGCCGCGTTCAGCTTGCTCTCGATCCGCTCGCGATAGGTCATGTCGTTTCCTTTTCGGGGGCGCGGTCTGTCGCGCCTGTCAAGCTTGTTCGTTGCTCCGGCCGCCACCATACTCCGCAGCATGCTGAGAGGCCGGAACAAGAAATATCAGACCAGCGCGGAACGCAACCGCCCCATCGAGCGGTTCTGCGACCGCGACGACTGCGAGGCCGAAGGCGCCTTCCGGGCGCCGAAATCGCGCAATCCGGCCGACGGCTATCACCATTTCTGCCTCGACCACGTGCGCGAATACAACAAGTCCTGGAACTACTTCGACGGCATGAGTGAGGTGGAAGTGGAGAACTTCCAGCGGTCCGTTCACTGGGCGCACCGGCCGACATGGAAGCTGGGCGAGCGCGTCTCGCGCCGCTTCCACCCGGACGATCTGCGCGACCCGTTCGGCCTCTACGACCATCCGGAGACGCCGCCGGAGCCACGCCCGAATCCGGAGAAGCGCTTCACGGCCGCGCAGCGCCGCGCGTTCAACGTATTGCAGATCGAACCGACCGACGACTTGCGTGAGGTCAAGCTTCGTTATAAGCAACTCGCCAAACGCTTTCATCCTGATGCCAATGGCGGCGATCGCGGCTATGAGGATCGGTTGAAGCACATCAACGAAGCCTATGGCGTGCTGAGCGCCAGTCTTGGCTGACGGACCTACTTCCCGTTCCACGATCAGGGATTACGCATGACCTCCACCGACTATGCCGCCGACCTGCCGACGCTGCCCAAGGGGCTCCCGGACATGACCGTTTCCGTGCGGCAGGCGTTCGGAATCGATAGCGATATGGAAGTGCCGGCGTTCTCGGAGTCCACCGACCGCGTGCCGCAGATGGATCCCGCCTACCTGTTCGACCATGACACCACGCTGGCCATTCTGGCCGGCTTCAAATACAACCGCCGCGTCATGATCCAGGGCTTCCACGGCACCGGGAAGTCGACCCATGTGGAGCAGGTTGCCGCGCGCCTGAACTGGCCCTGCGTGCGCGTCAACCTGGACAGCCACATCAGCCGTATCGACCTGGTTGGCAAGGACGCCATCGTCCTGCGCGACGGCCAGCAGGTGACCGAGTTCCGTGACGGCATCCTGCCCTGGGCGCTGCAGAACCCCGTCGCCATGGTGTTCGACGAGTACGACGCCGGCCGGCCGGACGTGATGTTCGTGATCCAGCGCGTACTGGAGCATGACGGCAAGCTGACCCTGCTGGACCAGAACCGCGTGCTGAAGCCGCACAGCTGCTTCCGGCTGTTCTCGACCACCAACACCATCGGACTGGGCGACACCACCGGCCTCTATCACGGCACCCAGCAGATCAACCAGGGCCAGATGGACCGCTGGAACATCGTCACCACGCTGAACTACCTGGAGCACGACGCCGAGTGCGACATCGTGCTGGCCAAGGCGCCGGCCTACGACACCGCCAAGGGCAAGAAGGCCATCAGCGCCATGGTGAACGTCGCCGACCTGACCCGTGCGGGCTTCGTCAACGGCGACATCTCCACGGTCATGTCGCCGCGCACGGTGATCACCTGGGCGGAGAACGCCGAGATCTTCGGCGATATCGGCTTCGCCTTCCGCGTCACCTTCCTCAACAAGTGCGACGAGATGGAACGCCCCATCGTCGCCGAGTACTACCAGCGCTGCATGGGCAAGGACCTGCCGGAATCCGCCGCCAGCGTCACGGTGAACTGAGGCAGGCTTGAGCAAGGGCAAGGAACCACCGACCGAACCGTTCAAGCGCGCCGTCGCCGCCGCGCTGCGCGCCGTCGCCGAGGAGCGGGACGCGGAGGTCACCTATGGTCCGGAGACGCCCGCCCTCCGGGGCAAACGCGTGCGCCTGCCCGTGCCCAGCCGCCGCATGGAAAAGGCCGAGCTGGCCCAGATCCGCGGCGCCGCCGACGCCTTCGCGCTGAAGCTGAAGCATCACGACGCCAAGGTGCATCGGCGGAACCTGCCCCAGGGCGGCACCGCGCGCGCGATCTACGAGAGCATCGAGCAGGCCCGCGTCGAGGCGATCGGCGCGAAACGCATGTCGGGCGTGGCGGAGAACCTGAACGCCGCGCTGGAGGAGCGCTGCCGCGTGCGCGGCTACGGCCGTCTGCGCGACCAGTCGGAGGCCCCGCTCTCCGAGGCGGTCGGCTTCATGCTGCGCGAGGCGCTGGGCGTCCAGCCCCTGCCCGACGACGCGCGCAACGTGCTCGACCTGTGGCGCGACGAGCTGATGGAGAAGGCCGGCGGCGACGTCTCGGAACTCCTCGACAATCTCGACGACCAGGAAGGCTTCGCCAGGGCCGCGCGGCAGCTGATCCGCGATCTCGGCTACATGGAGGACGAACCGGCCGAGGGCGAGGAGGACGATCAGGACTCCGAAGAGGACAACAGCGAACAGCAGCAGCAGTCGGAGCAGGAAAGCGAAGAGGGCAGCGATCAGGCCTCCGAGCCCCAGTCCGCCGAGCAGGGCGACGGCGATGAGGGCGCCGACGAGCAGGGCGAGCAGGTCCAGGCCGCCGGCGAGGACGAGATGGAGGGCGACGGCGAGGAGGCCGGCAAGGGCAAGCGCCCGGTCTACCCGGACGATTTCGCCAACGATCCCGAGCGCAAGCAGTACCGCCCCTTCACCACCGCCTTCGATGAGGTGATCGAGGCCACCGACCTCTGCGACGCCGAGGAACTCAGCCGTCTGCGCGGCCAGCTCGACCAGCAGCTCCACAGCCTGCAGACAGTGGTCGCCAAGCTGGCCAACCGGCTGCAGCGCCGCCTGATGGCGAAGCAGAACCGCTCCTGGGAGTTCGACCTGGAGGACGGCTATCTCGACACCTCGCGGCTGGCCCGCGTGGTCGCCAACCCGGTCCTGCCGCTCAGCTACAAGATGGAGCGGGACATGGATTTCCGCGACACGGTGGTGACGCTGCTGATCGACAATTCCGGCTCCATGCGCGGCCGCCCGATCACGGTAGCGGCCATGTGCGGCGACATCCTGGCGCGCACGCTGGAGCGCTGCGCGGTGAAGGTCGAGATCCTGGGCTTCACCACGCGCGCCTGGAAGGGCGGCCAGTCGCGGGAGGCCTGGCTGGCCGCGGGCAAGCCGCCCAACCCGGGCCGGCTGAACGACCTGCGCCACATCGTCTACAAGCCGGCCGACGCGCCCATGCGCCGCGCACGCAAGAACCTCGGCCTGATGCTGCGCGAGGGGCTGCTGAAGGAGAACATCGACGGCGAGGCGCTCGGCTGGGCGCATGACCGCCTGATGGCGCGGCCGGAGCAGCGCCGCATCCTGATGGTCATCTCCGACGGCGCCCCGGTCGACGATTCCACGCTTTCGGTGAACGCAGGCAACTATCTCGACCGCCACCTGCGCCAGAGCATCGAATGGATCGAGAAGAACTCGCCGGTCGAACTGATCGCCATTGGCATCGGCCACGACGTGACCCGTTACTACCGCCGGGCCGTCACCATCGTCGACGCCGAGCAGCTCGGCGGCGCGATGATGGAGAAGCTGGCGGAGCTGTTCGACGACGACACGGGGGCCGCCAGCCCGCAGCCCCGCCGCCGGCGCAGGACCACGGGCGCGCTGGTTTCCTGAGGCCGCGCCGACGCGCGCTTTGCGCTTCGGCTCCTGCGGCCCCATATCCCCCCGACACGTCTGTCGAAGAACGAGAACGGGGGAATCCGCCATGTACATCTCGCCCACGCTTGTCGAAGGTCTGATCGCCCTGATCGGCGGCATCGCCATCCTGATCGCGCCCAGGCTGCTCAACTACATCGTCGCCGCCTATCTGATCATCGTCGGCGCAGTGACGCTGATCGGTCTCGCCTGACCGACCGGCCGGGGCCGAAACGAAAAGGGGCCCGGCGCGAACGCCGGACCCCGGATCGGTTGCAGAAGACGCGGAGCGTCAGGGGATCATGGTCGTGTCGCTGCCGAGGACACCCTTGATGTCCTCGAGCTGCGACAGCTTCTCCTCGATCGCCGTACGCTTCTCCTCGTCGTCGCCGGCGTCCTCCAGATCCTCGCGCGCGTTCCGGATTTCCTGATCCAGATGATCGCGGCTGAGATCGGCCAGCGGGATCGCCGTTTCGGCCAGGACGGTGAAGCTGTCCAGCGCCACTTCGGCAAAGCCGCCCGCGACGAAATAGCGGGCGGAAGGCGCCGCGCCGTCGTTCTCGTAGATCTCCAGCGCGCCGGGGCGCAGGGTGGAGACCAGCGGCATGTGCCCCGGCATCACGGCGAAATTGCCCTCGGTGCCGGGCACCACCACCATCTCGGCCTCGACCGTGGCGAGCAGCCGCTCGGGCGAAACCAGCTCGAAGTTGATCTTGTCGGCCACTGTCTACGCTCCCTGATCGGATGGCGACGGACGCTGCACGGGCAGGACCTCTGTCCTACGCCGCCTCGGCGGCCAGCTTCTTCGACTTGTCCAGCGCCTCGTCGATGGTGCCGACCATGTAGAAGGCGTTCTCCGGCAGGTCGTCGTGCTTGCCTTCCAGGATCTCCTTGAAGCCGCGGACGGTTTCTTCCAGGTCCACGAAGACGCCCGGGGTGTTGGTGAAGACCTCGGCGACGTGGAACGGCTGTGACAGGAAACGCTGCATCTTGCGCGCGCGGGCGACGACCAGCTTGTCCTCTTCCGAGAGCTCGTCCATGCCCAGAATGGCGATGATGTCCTGCAGCGCCTTGTAGCGCTGCAGCACTTCCTGCACCTGACGCGCGACCTCGTAGTGCTCCTCGCCGACGACGCGCGGATCGAGAATGCGCGAGGTCGAATCGAGCGGGTCCACCGCCGGGTAGATGCCGAGCTCCGCGATCTGGCGCGACAGCACCGTGGTGGCGTCCAGATGCGAGAAGGACGTGGCCGGCGCCGGGTCGGTCAGGTCGTCGGCCGGCACGTAGATGGCCTGCACCGAGGTGATCGAGCCCTTGTTGGTGGAGGTGATGCGCTCCTGCAGGGTGCCCATGTCGGTGGCCAGCGTCGGCTGATAGCCCACCGCGGAGGGGATGCGGCCCAGCAGCGCCGAAACCTCGGAGCCCGCCTGGGTGAAGCGGAAGATGTTGTCGACGAAGAACAGCACGTCCTGACCTTCCTGGTCGCGGAAATACTCCGCCAGGGTCAGCCCGGTCAGGGCGACGCGGGCGCGGGCGCCCGGCGGCTCGTTCATCTGGCCGTAGACCAGCGCCGCCTTCGAATTGCCGCCCTCGAGGTCGATAACGCCCGACTCGATCATCTCGTGATAGAGGTCGTTGCCCTCGCGCGTGCGCTCGCCGACGCCGGCGAAGACCGAATAGCCGCCATGGCCCTTCGCGACGTTGTTGATCAGCTCCATGATCAGCACGGTCTTGCCCACGCCCGCACCGCCGAACAGGCCGATCTTGCCGCCCTTGGCGTAGGGCGCCAGCAGGTCCACGACCTTGATGCCCGTCACCAGAACCTCGGACTCGGTGGACTGGTCGGCGAAGGACGGGGCTTCGGCATGGATGGGCGCCGTCATCTCGGCGCCGATCTCCCCGCGCTCGTCGATCGGCTCGCCGACGACGTTGATGATGCGGCCCAGCGTCTTCGGCCCCACCGGCACCATGATCGCCTCGCCGGTGTCGGTCACTTCCTGGCCGCGGACCATGCCCTCGGTGGCGTCCATCGCGATGGTGCGGACAGTGCTCTCGCCCAGATGCTGCGCCACTTCGAGCACCAGACGCTTGCCGTCCAGTTCCGTGTGCAGCGCGTTCATGATCGCCGGCAACTCGTTCTCGAACTGCACGTCGACGACCGCGCCCAACACCTGCGTGACCTTACCGACAACATTGGTAGCCATTTTCTGCTCCCGCCTTCTGAAAGGTTGGACCTTTCGCTAACCCTTACCCGCTACAGCGCCTCGGCGCCGGAGATGATTTCAATAAGCTCGTTCGTGATCGCCGCCTGGCGCTGACGGTTGTACTCCAGCGTCAGCCTGTCGATCATGTCGCCCGCATTGCGCGTGGCGTTGTCCATCGCAGTCATCCGCGCGCCCTGTTCGGAGGCCGCGTTCTCCAGCAGACCGCGGAAGATCTGCACCGAGATGTTGCGCGGCAGCAGCTCGCGCAGGATCTGGTCCTCGTCGGGCTCGTAGGTGTAGACCGCGCCTTCGAGGTCGGGCGGCTCGACATCGCCGGAAACCTGGGCGGGGATGAGCCGCAGCACCGTCGGCTCCTGCGTCAGCACGGAGACGAACTTCGAGAAGATCAGGTGGCAGACGTCGAACTCGCCGTTCTCGAACATTTTCAGCAGGCGCTGGCCGATGGGGCTGGCGTGCTCGAAGCCGACATTGCGCACGCCCGCGAGTTCGATCGTGTCGATGATCTTCCGGCCGTGCATGCGGCGCAGCGCGTCGCGGCCCTTGCGGCCCACGCAGAGGATCTGCACCTCCTTGCCGGCCACTTCGAGCTCGGCGATCTTGGCGCGGGCGCGCTTGGCGATGTTGGCGTTGAAGCCGCCGCAGAGACCGCGTTCGGCGGTGGCCACGACGATCAGGTGACGCTGGTCGGCGCCCGAGCCCGCCAGCAGCGGCGGGGCGTCGTCGCGGCCCTCCATGCCGGAGGCGAGCGTGCCGATGACACGCTCCATCCGCTCGGCATAGGGCCGGGAGGCTTCGACCGAGTCCTGCGCGCGGCGCAGCTTCGCCGCGGCGACCATGTTCATCGCCTTGGTGATCTTCTGCGTCGACTTGACCGACGTGATGCGGCCGCGCAGCGCTTTCAGATTGGCCATGGGCTTGTCGCTCCGGCTTTACTGTTCAGGCGGCGAAGGTCTTGGCGAAATCATCCAGGATGGACTTCAGTTTCTCCTGGGTCTCGTCGGAGAGCTCGCCGGTGTTCTGGATCGTGTCGAGCACGTCCTGATGCCTGGCGTGCATCTCGTTGAGGAACGACTGCTCGAAATCCGTCACCTTGTCGACCGGGATGCCGTCCAGATAGCCGTTCACGCCCGAGAAGATGGACACGGCCTGCTCGGCGACCGTCATCGGCGAGAACTGGTCCTGCTTCAGCAGTTCCGTCAGCCGCGCACCGCGATTCAGCAGACGCTGGGTCGAGGCGTCGAGGTCGGAACCGAACTGCGCGAACGCCGCCATTTCGCGGTACTGCGCCAGCTCCAGCTTGATCGAGCCCGAGACCTTCTTCATCGCCTTGGTCTGCGCCGCAGAGCCCACGCGGGACACGGACAGGCCGACGTTGATGGCCGGCCGGACGCCCTGGTAGAACAGGTCCGTCTCCAGGAAGATCTGGCCGTCGGTGATTGAGATGACGTTGGTCGGGATGAAGGCCGACACATCGCCCGCCTGGGTCTCGATGATCGGCAGCGCCGTCAGGGAACCCGCGCCGTGCGCATCGCTCATCTTCGCGGCGCGCTCCAGCAGGCGGCTGTGCAGGTAGAAGACGTCGCCCGGATAGGCCTCGCGGCCCGGCGGGCGGCGGAGCAGCAGGGACATCTGGCGATAGGCCACGGCCTGCTTGGACAGGTCGTCGTAGACGATCACGGCGTGCATGCCGTTGTCGCGGAAGTACTCGCCCATGGTGCAGCCGGTATAGGGCGCCAGGAACTGCAGCGGCGCCGGCTCGGAGGCGGTGGCGGCGACCACGATGGAGTACTCCATCGCGCCGTTGTCCTCCAGCTGCTTGACGACCTGCGCCACGGTGGAGCGCTTCTGGCCCACGGCGACGTAGATGCAGTAGAGCTTCTTCGATTCGTCGTCGGAAGCGTTGATGTTCTTCTGGTTGATGAAGGTGTCGATGGCGACGGCGGTCTTGCCGGTCTGGCGGTCGCCGATGATCAGTTCGCGCTGGCCGCGGCCGACGGGGACCAGGGCGTCCAGCGCCTTCAGGCCCGTCTGCATCGGTTCATGCACTGACTTGCGCGGAATGATGCCCGGCGCCTTGACCTCGACGCGCTTGCGCTCCGCGCCCTCGATCGGGCCCTTGCCGTCGATGGGATTGCCCAGGCCGTCGACCACGCGCCCCAGCAGGCCCCTGCCCACGGGTACGTCGACGATGGTGCCGAGGCGCTTGACGGTATCGCCTTCCTTGATCGCCCGGTCGGAACCGAAGATCACGACGCCGACATTGTCGCTCTCGAGGTTGAGCGCCATGCCCTTGATGCCGTTCGGGAACTCGACCATCTCGCCGGCCTGGACCTTGTCGAGGCCGTAGATGCGGGCGATGCCGTCACCGACGGAGAGCACCTGGCCGACCTCGGAAACATCGGCTTCGGAGCCGAAGTTCGCGATCTGCTCTTTGAGAATGTCGGATATTTCTGCGGCGCGGACGTCCATCATCCAACCCCTTTCATCGACAACCGTAGACTGTTGAGTTTCGTGGCCAGCGAGTAGTCGACCATGCGGGAGCCGACCCGGACGACCATGCCGCCGAGCAGCCCCTCGTCCACGCTGGTTTCAATGTTGACGTCCCGTCCCACCGCCTGCTTCAGCGTGTCGGACAGCTTCTGGCGCTGCGCCTCGCTCAGCGGCCGGGCCGAGGTGACCGAGGCCGAAACCTCGCCCCGATGCTGGGCCAGAAGCTCGTTGTAGGCGCGGATCATTCCCGGCAGTGCGAACAGCCGCCGGTTCTGCGCCACCACGCCGACGAAGTTCTTGACCGTCCGGCCGACGCCGGCGGCCTCGAGAACGGCGTCCATCGCGCTGGCCTGATCCTGACGGCTGATGACGGGCGATCGCACCACTTTCACCAGATCCGCGCTCTCTTCGAGAAGGCTCGAGATCGTCTGCAGGTCGCGCTGTACGTCGTCCAGCGCATTCTGTTCTTCCGCGAGATCGAACAGAGCCGTCGCGTATCGTCCGGCGATGCCGGCTGTAATCGATTTATCGGCAGCCAAGAAATCCGTCCCCGAAGGTGAGTGCCCTGCCCGACGTTCTCTAGCGTCTTCGCTTCGGGAACAGCCGGGCCTCCAACGCTCAGACAAAGCGGTCACAGCGCGGTGCCCCCTGCATCGCGTGCAACCCGGCGGCTTCTAGCATGCGCTCTTTCAGAACGGCAATCCCCCCCATTGCGGCATTGTGTCCATTGCGCCGCCGGGGGCCGCCAGGTCCCGGAAATCAAAGGAAACTGTGGGGGTCCACGTCGATGACGAGACGCGCGGCGGCGGGCAGCTTCACGTCCTTCAGCCACTGGCGGACATAGGGCTGCAGGGCCCGGCCGGAACGGCTGGAGACGAGGAACCGGAAACGATGGCGGCCGCGCACCACCGCGATCGGCGCCGGCGCGGGACCCAGCACGCGGATGTCGCTGTCGCCCGCCCCCGGCACTGCGCGGGCCAGCATGGCCGCCAGCTCGCGCGCCTGGGCATGCTCCGGCGCCGAGAGCACCAGGGCCACCAGCCGGCCGAAGGGCGGCATCCCCGCCGCACGGCGCGAATCGAGTTCGCGCTCGACGAAGGCGTCCGTGTCGTGGCGCGCCAGCGCCTGAAGGACCGGCGATTCGCTCTGGTGGGTCTGCACCAGCACCCGCCCCGGCTTCTCCGCGCGCCCGGCGCGGCCCGCCACCTGGTGAAGAAGCTGATGCGTGCGCTCGGCCGCGCGCAGATCGCCGCCCTCCAGGCCGAGATCGGCGTCGACCACGCCGACGGTGGTCAGCCCCGGGAAATTGTGGCCCTTGGCGACGATCTGGGTGCCGATCATCAGGTCGACCTCACCGCGGTTCATCGCCTCGATCAGCTTTTCGGCCTGTTCGGGCCCGCGCACCAGATCCGAGGTCATCAGCGCCAGCCGCGCCTCCGGAAACAGCGCCGCCGCCTCCTCGGCCAGACGTTCCACGCCCGGCCCGCAGGCCTTCAGCCGGTCCTCCGCGCCACAGGACGGGCATTCCTTCGGCTTGCGGGTTTCGTAGCCGCAGTGATGGCACTGCAACCGGCCGAGATAGCGGTGCTCGACCAGCCAGGCGGTGCAGTGCGGGCACTGCAGGCGGAAGCCGCAGGCGTCGCAGAGCGTCAGCGGCGCGTAGCCCCGGCGGTTCAGGAACAGCAGCGCCTGCTCGCCCGCTTCCAGCGATTCGCGGACCGCCTGCTCGAGCGGGGGCGAGATCCAGCGCCCGGGCGGCGGCCGCGCCTCGCGCAGATCGACCAGCGTGATCGCCGGCAGTTCGGCGACGCCGTAGCGCTGCGGCAGGCGAACATGGGCGTAGCGTCCGTCGCGGACGTTCTTCACCGTCTCCAGCGAAGGCGTGGCGGAGACCAGCACCGCAGGCCGTTCCAGGATGGAGGCCCTGAGCACCGCCATGTCGCGGGCGTGATAGTGCAGCCCGTCTTCCTGCTTGTAGGAAGTGTCGTGCTCCTCGTCGACGACGATCAGGCCGAGATCGGGAAAGGGCAGATAGAGCGCCGAGCGCGCACCGACGGCGATCCGGGCCTCGCCGGTGACGATGCGGCGGTAGGCCAGCCGCCGGTCCCGGTCGCTGAGGCCCGAATGCCACTGCACGGGCGCCGCGCCGAAGCGTTCGGCGAAGCGGCCGACGATCTGCTGGGTCAGCGCGATCTCCGGCAACAGGACCAGGACCTGATGGCCCGCCGCCAGGGCCTCCGCCACGGCCTCGCAATAGACCTCGGTCTTGCCGGCGCCGGTCACGCCTTCCAGCAGGGTGACCGAGAAGCCCTGCCCCACCGCCCGGCGCAGCGCGTCCGCCGCCTGCTTCTGGTCGGGGTTGAGTTCGGGCCGCCGCGCCGCCGGATCGGGCTGCGCCAGCGGCGGGTCCGCCGCGCGCTCGAAGGCCTCCAGCGCGCCCTGTTCGGCCAGTCCCTTGACCACCGAGGGGCCGACGCCGGCGATCTCGGCCAGATCCTTCGCCGTCATGGGCGGCGCGCCGCTGGCGGCCTCCAGCACGCGCTCGCGGGCCGGGGTCATGCGCTTCGGCGTCTCGCCGGTGGCGCGGTAGACGGTGACCGGCCGGGGCGGCCGGGCATGGCCCAGCCGGCGGGTGACCATCGACAGCACGTCGCCCAGCGGCCGGATGTAATAGCGCGCGGTGACCGTGAGAAAGCGGCGGAAGGCATCGTCCAGGGCGGGCAGCCCGTCCAGGATCTCCAGCACCGGCTTCAGCTTCGCCGCGGCCACCGGCGCAGCGTCGCCGCCCTCCGGTTCGTCCCAGACGACGCCGGTCACCTCGCGCGGACCGAGGGGGACGCGCACCACCGCGCCGGGCGGCGGAACCCGGTCCCCCGGGGCCAGATAGTCATAGGGCTCCCCGAACGGCAGCGGCAGCAAGACCTTGACGCGGGCCGGGCCGGACGCAACAAGTCGGGGGGAGGAACCGGGGTCGGACATGCCGGCCAGTCTATGGCGGCCGGTTCGCGCAGCAAGCCGCGCAGGCCCCCGCCAGCAAACGCAATGGGTTAAGCATGAAGTTCTTTGTCGACAGCGCGGACGTGGCGGCGATTCGCGAGCTCAACGCGACCGGGCTGGTGGATGGCGTGACCACCAATCCGTCGCTGATCGCCAAGTCCGGTGCACGCATCCTGGACGTGGTGGCGGAGATCGCCGGTCTGATCGACGGCCCCGTCTCCGCCGAGGTCACCGCGACCGATCACGACACCATGCTGAAGGAAGGCCGGAAACTGGCGAAGATCGCGCCCAATATCGCCGTCAAGGTGCCGCTGACCATGGACGGGCTGAAGACCTGCAAGGCGCTGAGCGACGACGGCGTGATGGTCAACGTGACGCTGTGCTTCAGCGCCAACCAGGCGCTGCTGGCCGCCAAGGCGGGCGCGAGCTTCATCTCGCCCTTCGTCGGCCGGCTGGACGATATCGGCCAGGATGGCATGGAGCTGATCTCCGACATCGTCGAGATCTACGAGAACTACGCCTTCGAGACCGAGGTGCTGGTGGCCTCGATCCGCCATCCCATGCACCTGCTGCAGGCGGCCAAGATCGGCGCCGACGTCGCCACCCTGCCGCCGGACGTGCTGCACCGCCTGGCGGACCACCCGCTGACCGACAAGGGCCTGAAGGCCTTCCTCGACGACTGGGCGAAGACCGGCCAGTCGATCCTGGACGCCGACACGGCCGAGGTCTGAACGGTGGCCGCCCGGCGCCCCGGAAAGAACCCGCCAGACGGCCCGACCGAGGACGAGGTCGCCGACTTCCTGGCCCGCCATCCCGACTTCCTGAACCGCCGGCCGGAGTTGCTGCGCCGGCTGGCGCCGCCGTCCCGCTTCGAAGAGGCCCCGGGCGACGGCGCGGAGATCGTCGACATGCAGGGCTTCATGGTGACGCGCCTGCAGCAGGATCTGGCCCGCACCCGCGACAGCCATGACGAACTGATCCAGTCCGCGCGCTCCAACCTGTCCAGCCAGGCCCTGATCCACCAGGCGGTGCTGGCCCTGCTCGACGCCCGCGACTTCGAGGAACTGATCCACACCGTCACCCACGACCTGCCGCTGCTGCTCGACGTGGACGCGTCTTCGCTCTGCATCGAATCGGACGGCACGCCGGCTTCGCGGACCCAGGGCGTCTACGTCCTGCCCGTGGGCGCCGTCGACCAGGCGCTGGGGCCGGAGCGCCGCGTGCTGCTGCGCGAGCGGGCCGAGGACACGGAACGGATGTTCGGCCCGGCGGCGGCGCTGGTCCGCTCCGACGCGCTGGTCCGGCTGACGCCGAACAGCCACGCCCCGGTGGCGCTGCTGGCGCTGGGCAGCCGGGAGGGGGGCCGCTTCCACCCCGGCCAGGGCACCGAACTGCTCGCCTTCATGGCCGAAGTGCTGGAAAGATGCCTGCGCAAATGGTTGAATCTTCCCGCGGCCTGAACCGCTGGCGAGGGAGTACGCAATGAAACCCGAAATGATCGTGCCCGACGGACAGGGCTGGGCGCCGAAGCACTTCCACATGGCGCCTGCGACGCGCGCGAAGGGCATGATCTGGATGTCCGGCGTGGTCGCCAACCAGAGCGAGGCGGGCGACGGCGCCATGGAGGCCGCGATCGAGCAGGCCTTCGAGACCATCGGCCAGACGCTCGCGGCGGCGGGCAGCGACTGGGACCACGTGGTCGACATCACCTCCTACCACACCGATCTGGACGGCCAGATGAAGACCTTCATGGCGGTCAAGGACCGCTATCTGAAGGGGCCGGACTACCCGGCCTGGACGGCGATCTCCATCACCGCGCTGGCCATCCCGACGGGCGTCGTGGAGATCAAGGTCACCGCCGTCGAGAAGGACGGGTGAGCGGGAGCCCCCAGGACTTCCTCCGATCGGCCCGCCGGGCCTGGCTCGACTGGCTGGAGCACGAACGCCGCCTGGCGGCGCGGACGCTCGCCGCCTACGCCGCCGACTTCGACGATCTGACGGACTTCCTGACCGGCCATCTGGGCGGCCCTGTCGGCCGCGAGGCGCTGGCCGCGCTCCGGCCGGCGGATCTGCGCGCCTGGCTTGCCGCCCGGCGCCGGCGCGGCGTCGGCGCGGCCTCCAACGCGCGCGCCATCGCGGCGGTCCGCAGCTTCTTCCGCCGCATGGACCAGATCGGCCGGCTGAGCAATCCGGCCGCCCAGTCGCTGGAGCCGCCCCGCAGTCCCCGCCGCCTGCCCAAGCCGGTTTCCGAAGCGGCGGCGCGGGCGCTGGTCGACGGGCCGGTGGCGACGCGCCGGGACTGGCAGGCGCTGCGCGACCGGGCCGTGCTGCTGCTGCTCTACGGCGCCGGGCTGCGCATCTCGGAGGCGCTGGCGCTGACCGTCGACGACGCGCCGCTCGGCCCCGCGGTTACGGTGGACGGCAAGGGCGGGCGGGCGCGGCGCGTGCCGCTGCTCGGGATCATCGGGGAGGCGGTCGAGGACTATCGCCGCGCCTGCCCGCACGAGGAGACGCCGGGCCGGGCGCTGTTCCTCGGCGCCCGCGGCGGCGCGCTCAGGCCGGAGATCGTGCAGGCCGCGGTGCGGCGGCTCCGGGGCGCGCTCGGCCTGCCGGAGACCGTGACGCCGCATGCGCTCCGCCACAGCTTCGCCACCCATCTGCTGGGCGGCGGCGGCGACCTGCGCGCGATCCAGGAGCTGCTCGGCCACGCCTCGCTCTCGACCACCCAGCTCTACACCGAAGTCGACGCCGAAGCGCTGTGGGAGACCTACCGCCGGGCCCGGCCGCGCCTGGACCGCGGCGGCGGATGAGACGGCGACCATCGGGCTTGATCTGAGGACTCGCGCGGCTATAGTCCCGGCCTTCCGGAGGGATGGCCGAGCGGTTTAAGGCGCACGCCTGGAAAGCGTGTTGGGTGCAAGCCCTCGGGGGTTCGAATCCCCCTCCCTCCGCCAGCATCCTCTGCTCATGGTTTCCGGCCGTTGTCGCGCCAACCGGCGAAAGCATTCACCTGCTCCCCACGACCGGCCAGGTTCGTCGCGTACGCCAGCCCCCCGCGGAGGTGGAACCCGGGCGGTATCGTCACCACATCAGGTATTCGGCCGTGCGGACGCGGGCGGAGACGCTTGTCCGAAGCGCAAGAGCCGCGCCGACCGGACGGAACCCGGGCCGCATCGGACGGGCGACATTCTCAACACGCATCGTCAATGGAGACAGCATGAGCCCACAAGCCGACCTTCGCCGCCACACGCGGCGATTCCAGGCGCCTGTCCCGCGCAAGGGCATCGCCCAGACGCTCACGTCCTTCGGCGGCTTTTTCGCCACCTGCGCGGCGATGTACCTCCTGAGCGGATATTCCCACTGGGCGGCGCTGGCGCTGGCGCCGCTGGCCGCGGGCTTCCTGGTGCGCATCTTCATCATCCAGCACGACTGCGGACACTACGCGTTCTTCGGCGGACGCCGGGCGAATGCGATCGTCGGATTCGCCTGCAGCCTGCTGACCCTGGCCCCCTTTGCCTCCTGGCGCCGGCAACATGCGGGCCACCACGGTATCTGGAACGATCTCGACCGCCGTCAGAGCGGCGCCGACATCTATTCGTCCTGCCTGACGGTCGCGGAGTACCGGGCGCTCAGTCCCGTGCGCCGCGCCTGGTACCGGGCGACCCGCCACCCGCTCGTCGCCAACGTGCTGCTGCCGCCGCTGGTGTTCATCGGCCTGTTCCGGTTCCCGTTCGACACGCCGCGAACCTGGAAGCGCGAACGCCGCGCAGTTCACATCACCAACCTTGCGCTCATCGCCATGTTCGGCGGACTGGGCCTGCTGCTGGGCTTCGGCGAAGTGGCGACCGTGCAGCTGCCGGTCATGGTTCTCGCGTCGATCATCGGCGTCTGGCTGTTTTCCGTCCAGCACCGCGGCGAGAACACGATCTGGGCCCGGAACGCCGACTGGGATCCGGTCACGGCGTCGATGCGGAGTTCGACCTATCTGCGGCTGCCGGCCGTTCTGCGCTGGTTCACCGGCAATATCGGCTATCACCATGTCCATCACCTGAACCCGCGCGTGCCCAACTACCGGCTTCGGGAATGCCACGAATCGGAGCCGGCGCTGCGCGACGTGCCCACCCTGTCGCTCCGGGACGGATTCCGCGCCATTCAGTACAGCCTCTGGGACGAGGCGCGCGGCCGCATGGTCACATTCCGCGAGGCGGCCGCAGCGGGGCAGCGGAAATGACCCGGCTGACGGTGCGGCACCGCACGGCCTACCGCTACCGCGTTCCGGTCGCGCCGGGTCCGCACCGGCTGATCCTGCGTCCGCGGGAGAGCCGCACGCTGCAGCTGCATGCGCACGAGCTGGAAATCTCACCGGCCGCCACCGTGACCTGGGCCAACGACGTCGCCGGCAACGCCATCGCGACGGCCACGTTCCGCGAACCCACCGACACCCTGATCATCGACAGCACCGCCGAGCTGACGCTCGACGCCGACCGCTGGCCGGTCTTCGACATCGACGCTTCGGCGGCCAGCTATCCGTTCCTGCTGAGCGAGGACGAGATGACCGATCTCGGCGCGCTGCGCCTGCAGGCCTATCTCGATCCCGCCGGGCGGCTGCGCGAATGGGCTGAGGGTTTCGTCGCCGGCGCGGGCACCGACACCCTGTCGCTGCTCAAGGACATCGGCAACGGCGTCGCCGCCCGGATCGCGTATGAGGAGCGCGAGGACGACGCCGCGCAGTCGCCCGTCGAGACGCTGGCTCGCGGCCGGGGGTCGTGCCGCGATTTCGCGGTGCTGTTCGTGGATGCCGTGCGCAGCCTGGGGTTCGGCGCGCGGATCGTCTCCGGCTACCTCTACGATCCCGACCGGGACGCGATCGGTTCCGCCGGCGCCGGCTCGACCCACGCCTGGGCCGAGGTCTACGTCCCCGGGGCCGGCTGGATCATGTTCGATCCGACCAACCGCAGCGTGGGCGGCTTCAACCTGATCCCGACCGCGGTGGCGCGCCATATCCGCCAGACGATGCCGGTGTCGGGCAGCTTCGCCGGCGGCGCGGACGCGTTCGAGGCGCTGGAGGTAGCCGTGACCGTAGCGCCCGCGCCGGCATAGACGCCGCCTACCGCGCCAGGCGCTGCAGCAGCCGTTCCGCCTGCCGTCGGCAGCCCGCGCCGGCCATCCAGGCGGCGCGCCGGGCGTCCGTCTCCAGCGACGCCGGCACGAAGCGCAGCCGCACCTCGGCCGGGCGCGGCGCGATGGCGAGGCGGATGGCGTAACGCCCGCCGTCCTCGGCCGGCAGGGCCGCAGGCCAGTCGAGGAACTGTTCGCCTTCCAGCCACAGCGCGGTGACCGGCTCAAACGAACCGGTCAGCACGGTCTCGGATTCGGCGGCCATCAAGGCCGGGCGCCAGAGCCGGATCGCGGCGCCTTCGGGCACGCAGACATCGCCCGAACGGCCCACGTCGACGACATAGACCGCCTCGGCCACCTGGCCCGGCGCGGCGCGGATCGCGCCCAGCACCTGCTTCTCCTCCTCGCGCTCGCTGACCAGCTTGCCCAGATTGGCCATCAGCCCGCCACTGCCGGCATCCGGCGCGGCAGCCGCCCCCAGCGGGCCCTCGAAGGGACCGTCGACGGTGCGGGTCGAACCGTCCGGTTCGACGATGACGATGCTGGCGCCGGCGGGCACGCTGACGGCCTCACCCGGATCGAGAAAGGCGCCGGCCTCCAGGCCGGGCGCGGTCGATTCGATGACGACGATCTCGCTGGCCTGAGCAGCCCATGCCAGAAGGCCTGTGGCCATGAGGAGGCCGGCGAACAGCGCGCGGCGGAGCAGGTGGTCCATCACTTCTCCCTCAGTTCGAAGGTCGAGCCGCGCTCGCCGGCCGCCAGCCGTGCGAGATGCAGGGCGATCAGCGGGTCTGCCGGGTGCCGCCGGCCCAGTTCCGCAAACCGCCGCGCCGCCTCCTCGGGCGCGTTGTCGAGCGCTTCCATGGCCAAGAGATAGCACGCGGCGTCCTCGCGCTGTAGCCCGTCGAGCGGGGCGAAGACCGCGACCGGCGTCTTCTTGCCCTTCAGCACCACCTGGCCCACCGGGCGCAGCGACGGCAATGCCTCCGGGTCGCCGGCGGCTTCGAGTGCGGCGCCGCTGATCGCCACCCGGGTGCCGAAGCTCTTGTTCGCCCCCTCCAGCCGGGCGGCGGTGTTCATGGCGTCGCCCATTGCCGTGTAGTCGAAGCGCCGCTCGCCGCCGAAATTACCCACCGTCGCCTCGCCGCTGTGCACCCCGATCCGGGTCACGCCCAGACCGTCGGCGACATGGCGGTGGCGGAAGTCCTCGGCGAAGACGTCCAGCGCCAGCGCGCAATCGATGGCACGGCGGGCATGGTCGGGCTGATCGACCGGCGCGCCGAACAGCGCCACGACCGCATCGCCGATGAACTTGTCCAGCGTGCCGCCATGGTCCAGGACGATGCGGCTCATGCCGTCCAGATAGGCGTTGAGCAGCGCCGTCAGTTCCGCGGCGGGCAGCTTCTCGCTCATCGAGGTGAAGCCGGCGATGTCTGTGAACAGGAAGCTCAGCCTGCGCCGCTCGCCGCCCAGCTTCAGCCGCTCCGGCGCGGCGGCCAGCGCGTCGACCAGCTGCGGCGCGACGTAGTGGGCGAAGGCGTTGCGGATGAAGCGCTTCTCGCGCCGGTTGCGCAGCGCATCGAGGCTGCCGGCGGCGGCGAAGGCGAGCACGAAGGCGGCGGCCGTCGGGGCGATCGGCAGCAGCAGGTCCTCGGCGCGGATGGCCTGAAGCGCGGCGGCGAGCCAGGCGGCCGGCAGGACCAGGCCCGCCAGCGCCTGCTGCCAGAAGGGACGCCCGCTGAATCCGACCGCCGCGCCGAGCAGTCCCGCCGCCAGGGCGATGGCCAGCGCGCCCGTGCGCCCGGTTCCGTCGAGCGCGCGGCCGTCCAGCATCTGGGCCGTGACATGGGCGTGGACGATGACGCCCGGCAGACTGGCCGGGGCTTCCGGGTCGGCCGAAAGCGCGGTGCGGTGGCGGTCCTGCTGCGGCAGGTCGGCGCCGATCAGCACCGCCCGGCCCTCCAGCCAGTTGCGCAGCACGGCCGGCCGGGCCGCCATCAGCGGCAGGCCGTGCGCGGGCAGGATCTGGAACGGCTCCTTGCCGTCGGCGGTGCGGCCCAGCCAGTCGATGATCTCCGGCGCCCGCGCTTCCGATGCCACCGCCGCGGCCGGCAGGGAGCGCATGCCCGACGCCGCATCGACGGGGACGTGACGGCGGACGATCCCGTCGCCGTCGAACAGCAGACCCGCCGCGCCCGGCTCGGCGCCGCTGGCCTCGATGAAGGATTCCAGCCAGGCCTGCTGCTTCTCCGTCAGCCCGGCGCGGGCGTCGCCCCAGGCCACGACGACGGGCGCAGGAAAGTCGCGGATCGCCTTCGCCAGGCGGAGGTCCTTCTCCGGCTCGGTCGGCTGGTCGAACAGGATGTCGAAGGCGACGCTGCGCACCCCGGCGTCGCGGATGGCCTCCAGCATGTCCGCCAGAAAGCCCCGGTCCACGGGCGAGCGGTAGGGCAGGCGCGCCATCGTCGCCTCGGTGATGGCGACGACCGAAATCCCCGGATGCTGGGCGGGGGCCGGGGGCCGCGCCACGGCCTGCAGGCGGTCGGTCAGTCCGCCTTCCAGGGCGGCGAACGGCGGCAGGCCGCCGAACATGCCGAGCGACGCCGCCGCCGCGGCCCCGGCGACCAGCAGGCCGAGCGTCCAGCGCCGCCATCCGCCGGGCAACGCCCGCAGCCAATCCCCTCGCCTCGCCAGCAATCCCGCCCCTCTTTCATGTGCCGGTTCCTCCGCTTCACTATGCCGCCCCGGCCCGCCAAAGTCTTTAACCGGAACGGAAATCTGTGGCAAAGTTCACCTTCAACTCGTCCGAGGGAACACCGGAAAACAACATGACGCTTCCTGTCCTGGTCCGGCTCTTCGCCGCCGCGGCCCTGCTGCTGGCGGCCGCTGCGTGCTCGATGCACATCGAGACGCCGCCGATCGAACCCATGAACCCCGAGCCGGAGCTGTCGGAGACCCGCAAGGCCAGGCTGGCGGCGATCGACCTGGGTGACAAAGCCCCGCCCATGCCGGCCATCGAGGAACTCCGCATCCCGCCGATCGATCCGGATGTGCGTCTGCCCCGGGCCGGCGAGAAGACCGCCTTCGGCCTGACGGTGACGCCGGAGCTCGAGCAGCTCTGGCGGGCGGCTCTGGACAAGGACTGGCAGTACTGGGAGGCCCGGCTGCAGGAGGCCGAGGCCTCACTGCCCGACACGCCGGAGGCGAAGTTCTTCCTGCAGTCGCTGCGCATCCAGACGCTGATCCATGCGGGCCGGACCGACGACGTGTTCATCGCGCTCGAGACCTTCCGGGACATGGAGTACGCCCTTTTCGGCGACAACGCCGAGACGCTTTCCCAGTACGGCCAGGTGCATTTCTGGCTGGGCGAGCCCGACAAGGCGATCGGCTACTACACCCAGCTTCTCGCCGACGCGGGCGACTGGTGGATCCCGGATTTCTTCTACGGCATCCCCGACAACACCGGCACGGTGACCCGCATCGCCAAGGCCATGGCGCGGGCCTATATCGGCATGGCCGGCGCCTACCTGATGAAGCACGACTACGCGAAGGCGGTGCACTGGGGCCAGCGCGGGCTGGAACGCCAGCAGCAGGTCATCCGGCTGACGCAGCATCCGGTCTTCGGGCTGGTGGTGAAGGCCGACGCCCATCTCTATGAGGGCGAGGCCTGGCTGCTGACCTTCCTCGGCTCCGCCAGGATCGGCCTGACCGGCGACGTTGAAGGCAACCGCCCGATCCTCGAGAAGGCCGAGGCCTATTTCGAACAGGCGCAGTACCGCTGGAGCGATCTGGTGGTGAAGTCGATCAGCGACTATGCGCTCTACGACATCGGCCTGAAGCCGCAGGCGACCGACCTCATCGGCGTGCTGCCCGCGCCGGCGCCGGCGACGGCGGAACGCCTGTCCCGGGCCGTGCGCTTCCGCCCCGACGATCTGACCGCGCGCGAGGACATGACGCTCCCCGTCCCGGCCCGCCACACCATCGCGCTGCCCGGCGAGGGCGAGGTGAACAGCTACGACTTCGTCGTCACGCCGGCGCTGGCGCGCGTCAACGACGCCTTCCTGGCCGGCGAGTACGAGACCGCGCTGGATCACCTGGACGACGCCGCGATCGAGGCCGACGGACCGCTGCAGCGCTGGCACGCCTCCTTCAGCCGGGCGCGCACGCTCATCGCCGCCGGCCGGGCGGCGGACGCCGAGGCGGAGCTTGCGCGGACCGAGGCATTGGAGATCGCCTACTTCGGCACCAACCTGGGCAGCCGGGCGCTGCGCGGCGAGGTGCGGTTCTGGCTGGGCGACTACGAGGCCGCGATCCGCGACGAGCTGTCGGTCGTCGAGGCCCTGGGCGACTTCCGCGCGCCTACGCTGTTCGTCTTTCCGCCTCAGATCCCGCAGCTCGCGCTGATGAACCGGGCGCAGTTCCGGGCCTATCTGGTCATCGCCAACGCGCTGATGTTCCAGAGCGACTACGCCGCCGCCCTGCCCTGGGCCGAGGCCGCCGAGCAGCTGTTCGAGGAAAGCCACTACGCCTGGCAGCACCAGCTCTACAGCGCCTATCTGAAGCTGGACGCGGACATGTTCTACGGCCGCGGCGTGAACCTGGCGGTGATCGCGGCGGCGCGGATGCAGGATGGCGGCGACACCCAACGCGCCGACCGGACCTTCGCCTCCGCCCGCGCCTATCTGCAGGCCATGGGTTATGACGCCGGCGTTTCAATCGTCGAGGCGGTCCGCGCCCGGGCCCTGCTCGACGCCGGAGAGCCCGCAAAAGCCGAGACGGTCGCCGCCGCGGCCGCCGAACAGGCCGCGCGGCGCGGCCTCGCCGGTATGTTGTGGCAGCTTCAGGCGCTCCGCGGCGAGGCGCTGCTGGCGCTCGGCCGGCCGGCGGAGGCCGAGAGCGCCTACCGCGCCGCGCAGCTCGGCATCGAAGGCGTCACCGGCGCGCTCTCCACCGACAGCGCCAAGCGCCGCTTCGGCGTCGGCAAGGACGAGGTGACGCGCGTCCTCGCGGATCTCGCCCTGGCGCGCGGCGATCTGGACGCGGCATTCGCCGATCTGGAACGTGGCCGGGCCCGCGCCTTCGTCGACATGCTGGGCCGGCGGAGCGTGGCCGAGGGACGCCAGGCGGAACTGGTGGAGCGCATCCGCGGCGTCTCCGACGCCATCCGCCGCCAGCGCATCGTCAATGCCGCGCCTGGCGCCGGCACGGCCGAAGGGGTCACCCGCGTCGCCGGGCTGATGGACGACCGGGCGGCGCTGGTGACGGAACTGCGCCGACGCGATCCCGAGATGGCCGACGTTCTGAACGTCTCCAGCCGGCCGCTGGCCGAGATACGCGGCCGGCTCGCCCCGCAGGACCGCCTGCTCTATGCCCTGCCGGCCGCCGACGGCGGCGAGCCGATCCGCTTCCTGGACATCCGCCGCGGCGGCGTCGCGCTCGGGACGACGGCGATGACCGGAGACGAACTGGAGCGGGCGCTGACGCCCTTCGCCTCCGACGAGCCGTTGAGGCATGCGCCGGCGCAGACGGCGGCGGCGCGGACGATCACCGAGGGGCTCGGCCTCGATGGCGGCGCGGACAGCGGCGTCCTCTATGTGGTGCCGAGCGGTCCGCTCTATTTCGTGCCGTGGGGCGCGCTCGCGATCGAACGACCCGTGGTCGTACTGCCCACGGGCGGCTGGCTCGCCCGGGGCGCCGAAGGTCGGAGTCGCGTCCGCCGGGCGGCCATCGTCGGCGACCCGCATCTCGGCACCAGCTGGGTTTCCCTGCCGGGCGCCCGGACCGAGGCGGAAGACATCGGCCGGCTCTACCGCGCCGAGACGCTGCTTGGGGGCCAGGCGACCGAGACCGCGCTCCGCGCTGCGGTCGGCGACGGCGTCGGCGTGCTCCACCTGGCGACGCATGGCCTGTTCGACGCCCGCGATCCGCTGGCCTCGGCCATCCTGCTCAGCGACGGGACCGGCCAGGCGCCGCTCACCGCCGCGCGCCTGTTCGAGCAGCCGCTGGCCGCCGATCTGGTCGTGCTGTCGGCCTGCGAAACCGGCCTGGGCGCGGCGACGGCGGGCGACGATTTCCTGGGGCTTGCGCGCAGCTTCTATCTCGGCGGCGCGCGGGCCGTGGTGAACAGCCTCTGGCCGGTGCACGACAGGCCGACGCGGATCTTCATGACCGAGTTCCACCGTCTCGCCCGCGGCGGCGACTACGGCGGCGCCTGGCTGGCCGCCCGCGACCGGCTCAGGGCCGAGGGTTTCCCGCCTTCGGTCTACGGCGCGTTCGTGCTCGGCGGCGCGGCTTCCGGCTGAGGCGGCGATGACCCGGCCCGTCGCCCACCCCGTCCTGGCGGAGATCGAACGCCGCCGGGCGGGCGGGCCGCGCGACCCGGACATCCGGCTGGCCCTGGTGATCGAGGGCGGCGGCATGCGCGGCGTGGTCTGCGGCGGCATGGTCGCGGGACTGGAAGCGCTGGGCCTCACCGAGGTCTTCGACGAGGTGATCGGCAGTTCCGCCGGGGCAATCGCCGGCGCCTATTTCGTCGCCGGTCAGGCCGCCTTCGGCACGCGCATCTTCTACGAGGAAATCAACAACCGCCGCTTCATCTGGAAGCCGCGGCTGTTCATGCGCCGGCCCGTGGTCTCGGTCGACTTCCTGCTGGACGATGTCTGCCGCGACGCCAAGCGGCTGGACTGGCGCGCCGTGCTGGCGGCCCGCTCGCGGCTGGTCTGCGTCGCCGCCAACCTCGACCGGGAATGCGCCGCGGCGCTGACCGGTTTCGCCGACGACAAGGCGCTGTTCGCGGCGATGAAGGCCAGCGCCCGCATCCCGGCCGTGGCCGGGCCGCCGGTCGTCATCGATGGCGAACGCCATGTCGACGCCGGCGTGTTCGAGAACATCCCGCTGGCCACCGCCGACAGTCGCGGCGCGACGCATGTGGTGGCGCTGTTGACCCGGCCCGAAGACACGCCGGCACCGGAACTGGAGCGGATCGAGCGCTTGCTGATCGTGCCCTGGCTCGACCGCCAGAAGCCGGGCCTCGGCGCCGGCTACCGCCTCTCGCCGGCGCGCTACGCCGGTGAACTGGCCCGCGCACGGGGTGTCGCCCCCTGCCCTGACGGGGCTGCCGTCCTGGCGATCGCGCCGACGGCGGCGCGGCCGGAGATCTCCAATATCGAGGTGGATGCGCGGATTCTGCAGCAGGGCGCGCTGGACGGCTACACGGCCGTCCTCGACGCGTTCGGCCGCCCGGCCCCGACCACACCGCCGGCGGCGCTGCGCCTCGACCGCCTCGGCTAGCCGATCGCGCGGCCGATCTTCAGGAACTTCTCGCGGCGGCGCTCCAGCAGCTTGTCGGCGGGCACCGCCTCCAGCTCCTTCAGGGTCTCCGCGATCACGTCGCCCAGCCCCATGATGGCGGCGCCCGGATCGCGGTGGGCGCCGCCCACGGGCTCCTCGATCACCATGTCGGCGACGCCGAGGCGCTTCATGTCCTGCGCGGTCACCTTGAGCGCCTCGGCCGCGTCCTGGGCGCGGTCGGCGGAGCGGAACAGGATCGACGAGCAGGCCTCGGGCGAGATCACCGAATAGACCGAGTTCTCCAGCATCACCACCCGGTCGCCGACGGCCAGCGCCACGGCGCCTCCGGAACCGCCCTCTCCCGTGATGCAGGCGATCAGGGGCGTCTTCACGTTCAGGCAGACCTCGATGCAGCGGGCGATGGCCTCCGCCTGGCCGCGCTCCTCGGCGCCGACGCCCGGATAGGCCCCGGCGGTGTCGACGAAAGTAAGGATCGGCAGACGGAAGCGCTCGGCCAGCTTCATCAGCCGCTGCGCCTTGCGGTAGCCCTCGGGACGGGCCATGCCGAAATTGTGCTTCAGCCGCGCTTCGGTGCTGGCGCCCTTCTCGGTGCCGATGACCATCACGCTGCGTCCGCGGAAGCGGCCCATACCGCCCATCATCGCCTTGTCGTCGCCATAGGCGCGGTCGCCGGCGAGCGGCGTGTAGTCCCGGATCAGACCGTTGATGAAATCACCCGCATGGGGCCGCTCGGGATGGCGCGCGACCTGCGTCTTCTGCCACGGTGTCAGGGTCCGGTAGGTGTCGGTCAGAAGCTTCTGGACCTTGGCCTCCAGGGTTCCGACCTCGCTGTCGATATCGACCTCCTGGCCGCCCTCGGCCAGATGCCGCAGTTCGCGGATCTTGCCTTCCAGTTCGGCGATGGGCTTTTCGAAATCGAGATAGGTCTTCATGTTCCGTCCGCGTTGTTGGGCTGCCGGCAGGACTAGCGCAACATCTGCCCGCCGTCCACGGCGACCGTCTGACCGGTGATCCATGAGGCCGCGTCGGAGGCCAGGAAGACGGCGAGGTTGGCGACCTCCTCCGGTGCGCCCATGCGGCCGAAGGGAATGGAGGCCTGGATCGAATCGTAAAGGGGCCGGTTGTGCTGGCGCGCCTGGTCCCAGACGCCGCCCGGAAACTCGATCGAGCCGGGCGCGATGCAGTTGACGCGGATGTTCTTCTCCGCCAGCGCCGCAGCCTGGGTGGTGGTGTACTGGATGACCGCGGCCTTCACCGCGCCATAGGGCGGCGTCCGGGTCGAGTTCTGCAGGCCCGAGATCGAGGAGATGTGGACAAGGCTGCCGCCGCCGGACTTCTCGATCAGCGGGATCGCCGCCCAGCCGGCCCGGACCAGCGCCATCAGGTCGACGTCGATGCTCTTCTTCCAGCCTTCCTCGTCGTCGCCACGCCCGAAGCCGGACGGATTGTTGACCAGCACGTTGAGGCCGCCAAGCGCGGCGGCGGCTTCTTGGATGTAGACTTCAAGCCTTTCGGGGTCAGCGACGTCGCAGATCGCCGTGTGCACCGTCACGCCGGCTTTCTCCAGCTCGCCCCGGGCGGCGTCGAGCGATTCCTGTCCCCTGGCGCAGATCGAGACGTTGGCGCCCTCCGCGGCGAAACCCTTCGCGATGCCGAGGCCAATGCCCCGGCTGCCGCCGGTGACGATGACGTTCCTGCCCTTGAGGCCGAGTTCCATGGACTTCCCCCGCTCGATATTGCTTGATTCCCCGGCGCGGACGCGCGTCCCGCAACCATATGGACACGACCGGCCCGAAAGGAACCCGCAACATGGCGATTTCGGCGGAATTCCGCGACCATCTGCTGGAACTGCTCGATCCCCTGGGCGGCGTCGAGGCGCGGCGCATGTTCGGCGGCGCGGGCCTGTTCAGAAGAAACCTCATGTTCGCGCTGATCGTCGGCGACGTCGTCTATCTGAAGACCGATCCGACGACCCGGGCCGCCTTCGAAGCGCGCGGCAAGGGGCCCTTCGCCTATGACACGAAACAGGGCCGGCGCGTCATCGCCGGGCTGCACGAACTGCCCGAGGAACTGTTCGACGAGCCGGACGAACTGGTCGAATGGGCCCGCACGGCGTTCGAGGTCGCCTGCCGCGCCGACGCCGCGAAATCGCCGTCCAAGCGCAAGCGGGTCTGACGGCGGGGCGCGATCCTGCGTATGTCATCCCGGCCTTGCGCGGGGATCGGGATCAGGACGAACCGTCGCCCGAACCTTACGAACATTGGAGACGGCGGGCCGGCCGGCCCATCCATCCCCGGCCCGCCTGCGTTTCAGGCCTCGCCGACGCAGTCCATCATCGCGGCCTCGGCGGCGTCTTCGGCGGACTTGCCGCCCCAGAGGACATACTGGATCGCCGGATAGATGCGTTCGCATTCGCTGAAGGCGATTTCGAACAGCGCCTCGATCTGGTTCGGATCAATCTCGCCGTCCGCGCCCAGGAGCAGGGCGTGACGGAACAACAGCAGCCCCTCGTCGCGCCAGAGGTCGAAATGACCGATGGTCATGCGTTCGTTGGCCAGGATGACCAGCGGATGCAGCGCCTTCTGCCGGCCCTCCGGCAGCTTCATGTCGAAGACGCAGGCGAAGTGGAGGGCGTTGATCTCCGGACGCCAGGAAATCCACAGATGGAAGTCGCACCACTTGCCGCTGACGCCGACCGTCATTTCCTCCTCGGTCGAGCGTTCGACGGGCCATTCATTGGCGTCGACGAACTCCTCGATCGTGTCGAGCGGATTGATGACGGACGGTTCAGCGAGTTCGATCAACAGTCCCATGAGATCGTCCTCCACTGCTGGATGCGCCAGGGCCGAAACCCTGCACATATGGAGCGTAAAGCGAATCGCTACGCTAGATATAGGCTAAGTGTGGCGGAGTCAGGGCGTCAACAAACTTGCGCCCGACGCGTCAAGCGCCCGCGTCGCCGGCCTTTTTCCGACGCGGCGCACGCTTCGGTTTCTTCAGTTCGGCGATTTCGCGGCGAAGCGATTCGATTTCGCCCGACAGTCGCTCGTTTTCCATACGCGCCTCGGCCGCCATTTCCTTCACCGCCTCGAAGCTGTCGCGGTCCACGAGGTCCATGTCGGCCAGAATGCGTTCCAGCCGCGTGCGCACCGCCGCCTCGGCCTCGTCGCGGGCGCCCTGCATGGCGCCGGCGGCGGAGGTCATCAGCCGGGCGATGTCGTCGAACAGCGGGTTTCGCGTCTGCATGTGAGCCTCGCTTGCGGTCGAGGCCGGACTATGACGCGGATGGGTCCGGGGGCGCAACGCGTCAACGCCGCACGGGGCCGATACGCGCCAGCAGTGTCGGCAGATCGGCGAGATAGGGCAGTCTGGCCTGCGCCCGCGCGACCGAGTCCCGGTCGATTACCGCGCCGATCAGCGTCTCGTCGGCGACCCCGGCCCGGGCGCGGACCTCGCCGAAGGGCGAGACGATGCAGCTCAGTCCCGCACAGGCGAGGCCGTTCTCCTCGCCCGCGTGGTCGGCATAGACCATCCAGACACCGTTCTCGAAGGACCGGGCCGGAATCGTGGCGTCGGCGACGACCCGCCATTGCCGCGCCAGAGCCGTCGGCACGAGGATCGCCTCGGCCCCCGCCCGGGCGAGCGCGCGGACGGCTTCGGGGAATTCCGCCTCGTAGCAGATCAGCATGCCGCAGCGCAGGCCGGCGACCTCGAAGACGGCCGGGGGCTGATCGCCGGACGCAAAGACCTCGCCCTCATAGCTCGGCGGCAGAAGAAGCTTGCGGCGGCGGTTCAGTACGCCCCCGTCAGGCCCGATGCAGAGGGCCGCGTTGTAGAGCCGGTCTCCGTCGCGCTCCGGGTAGCCCCAGGCGAGGGCCGTGCCGCGCCGCCTCGCGAGATCGGCCGCGGCCTGCGCGAAGGGGCCATCCGCCGGTTCCGCGCGCTCCCGGATCCGGTCGAGCCCGATGTTGTAGCCGGACATGAACAGCTCCGGGCAGACCACCAGGTTATGGGACTGGTCGTCCATGGCCCGTTCCAGACGCGCGAGCCGGTCCGTCGGACGGCCGCCGGGCCCGCTCTGGAAGACGCCGACGCGCACCGGGCGCGCGTCCGCCGCTCAATCCGCCGCCTCGGCCGCCGCTTCCTCGGGCTGCCAGCGCAGCACCGGGTTCCGCGCCGCCCGGGTCTCGTCGAGCCGCCGCCTCGGCGTCAGAACCGGCGCCTGCTCGAACATCTCCGTCTCGCCGGCCTTCGCCTTCTCGACGAGGCCGCGCATGACGCGGATGAACTCGTCCAGCGTGCCGCGGTTTTCCGTCTCGGTCGGCTCGATCAGCATGGCGCCGTGGACGACCAGCGGGAAGTACACCGTCATCGGGTGATAGCCCTCGTCGATCAGGGCCTTGGCCAGCCCCATCGTGTCGACGCCGCTGCCGTTCAGGCCCTTGTCGGAGAACAGGGCCTCGTGCATGCAATGACCCGCATAGGCGGGCGGCAGCACGTCCTTCAGCCCGGCGAGAACGTAGTTGGCGTTGAGCACCGCGTCCTCGGCCACCTGCTTCAGGCCGTCCCTGCCGTGGCTCATCATGTAGGCGAGGGCGCGCACGAACATGCCGAACTGGCCGTGAAAGCCCTTCATGCGGCCCACACGCTGGCCGCCGTCGTGCTCGACCAGCTCGAAGGCGCCGTCCTTCTCCACCACCATCGGCAGCGGCGCATAGGGCGCCAGCGCCTCCGAGAAGACCACCGGCCCGGACCCCGGCCCGCCGCCGCCATGGGGCGTGGAGAAGGTCTTGTGCAGGTTGATGTGCATGGCGTCGATGCCCAGGTCGCCGGGCCGCACCTTGCCGACGATGGCGTTGAAGTTGGCGCCGTCGCAGTAGAAGTAGCCGCCGACCGCATGGATCTTCTCGGCGATCTCGACGATGTCGGTCTCGAACAGGCCGCAGGTATTGGGGTTGGTCAGCATCACCCCGGCGACATCGTCGCCCAGCTTCTCCTCGAAGGCCTTCATGTCGACCCGGCCGCTCTCGTCGGCGGGAATGGCGTCGACGGCATAGCCGCACATGGCCGCTGTCGCCGGGTTGGTGCCGTGCGCCGACTCCGGCACCAGCACGCGGCTGCGGCTCTCGCCCTTCGCGTCGAAGGCGGCGCGGATGGCCATCAGGCCGCAGAGTTCGCCATGGGCGCCGGCGCCGGGCGAGAGCGCCACCGCCGGCATGCCGGTCAGCGTCGTCAGCCAGTGCGCCAGTTCGTGCATCAGCCGCAGCCCGCCCTGCACGGTGGAGACCGGCTGCATCGGGTGCAGGTCGCCCAGGCCGCCCAGGCGCGCCACCTTCTCGTTCAGGCGCGGGTTGTGCTTCATGGTGCAGGAGCCCAGCGGATAGAAGCCGTAATCGATGGCGTAGTTCATCCGGCTGAGGCGCACGAAGTGGCGCACGACCTGCGGCTCCGACAGGCCGGGCAGGCCGATCGGGCCCTTGCGCTTCAGCCCGCCGAGGCGGCTCGCCGCCTTCGGGCCTTCGGGCAGGTCGACGCCGCTCCGGCCACGGGCGTCCTGTTCGAAGATCAGCGGCTCGTCGCGGTCGAGACCGCGCGCGCCGGAAATGGTCTGCTTCGCTTCGGTCATGCCAGCGCCTCCTTCAGCGCGTCGCGGAACGACGCGATGTCTTCTTCGGTCACCGTCTCGGTGGCGGCCACGATCAGCAGCCGCGCGCGGCTTTCGTCGCCCGGCCAGAGCCGGGAGCCGGGAATGCCGCCCAGCACGCCCTTCTCCGCCAGCGCCTCGACCACCGGGCCGGCCGGCTTCGGCAGCTCCAGCGTGAATTCGTTGAAGAACACGTCCGTCTTCAGGCCGACGCCGTCGATGGCCGACAGCGCCTCCGCCGCCGCCGCCGCGGTGCGGTGGTTGAGATCGGCGAGCGCCGTCATGCCGCTCTCGCCCAGCAGCGTCGCGTGGATGCAGAAGGCCAGGGCGCAGAGGCCGGAATTCGTGCAGATGTTGCTGGTCGCCTTCTCGCGGCGGATGTGCTGTTCCCGGGCGTTGAGCGTCAGCACGTAGGAGCGGCGGCCGTCGACGTCGACGGTCTCGCCGGCCAGCCGGCCGGGCATCTGGCGGACGAACTTGCGCCGGCAGGCGAACAGGCCGACATGCGGCCCGCCGAAGCTGAGCGGCACACCCAGGCTCTGGCCTTCGGCCACCACGATATCGGCGCCCATGTCGCCCGGCGGCGTCACCGCGCCCAGCGAGACGACTTCGGCCACGGCCACGATCAGCAGAGCGCCCTTCGCGCGGCAGGCCTCGGCCAGCGGGCCGAGGTCGCGCAACTGGCCGTAGACGTCCGGGTTCTGGACCACCACCGCCGCCGTGTCGTCGTCGATGGCGCCGGCGAGATCCTCCTCGGCGCCGGGCGCGGCTTCCAGCGCCACCGTCTCGAAGTCGGTGAAGCGCGTCAGGTTCAGCGTCGCGTCGCGGTAGTGCGGATGCAGCCCGCCGGACAGCACTGTCCTGCGGCGCTTGTTCACCCGGTGGGCCATCAGCACCGCCTCGCCGCAGGCGGTCGCGCCGTCGTACATGGAGGCGTTGGCGACCTCCATGCCGGTCAGCAGCGCGACCTGGGTCTGGAACTCGAACAGGTACTGCAGCGTGCCCTGGGCGATCTCAGGCTGGTAGGGCGTATAGGAGGTCAGGAATTCGGAGCGCTGGATCAGGTGATCCACCGTCGCCGGGATGTGGTGGTGATAGGCCCCGCCGCCGATGAAGCACGGCGCCGTCGAGGGGCTGAGGTTGTCCGCCGCCAGCTTCCGGAAATGGCGCTCCACCGCCATCTCGCTCATGTGGTCGGGCAGGCCCTCGATCGGTGCGTTCAGCACCCTGGCGGGCACGTCGTCGAACAGCTCGTCGATGCTGCCGACGCCGATCGCCTTCAGCATCATCGCCCGGCTGTCGGGCGTCTGCGGCAGGTAGCGCATCAGTTCAGGGTCTCCAGGTAGTCCTCATAGGCCTGCCGGTCCATCAGGCCGTCCAGTTCGGACCGGTCGTCCAGCGTCATGCGGTAGAACCAGCCGTCCCCCTCGGGGCTTTCGTTCACCAGCGCGGGGTTGTCGTCCAGGGCCTCGTTGCGTGCGGTGACCTCGCCGGAGACCGGCGCGTAGACCTCGCTCGCCGCCTTCACGGATTCGACCACCGCGGCCTCGGCGCCCCGCTTCACCTTCGCACCCGGCTCGGGCAGCTCGACATAGACGACGTCGCCCAGCTGATCCTGGGCGTAGTCGCTGATGCCGATGGTGGCCTCATCGCCGTTCAGTTCGATCCATTCGTGATCGCGGGTGAATTTCATCTCGGACATCGGTGCGTGGCTCCTGCTCAGCGCTTGTAGTTGCGGGTAACGAAAGGAAGGACCGTGACGGTCATGGGCAGCGCCCTGCCGCGCTGCACGGCCGCGACCGCGCCGCCGGGGCGCGCGAACCCGGCGGCGACATAGCCCATGGCGACCGGATGACCCGCCGTGGGGCCGAAGCCGCCGGAGGTGACGCGGCCGATGACATTGCCGTCGGCGTCGGCGATCTCCGCCCCCTCGCGGACCGGCGCGCGGCCTTCCGGCTTCAGGCCGACGCGCAGCCGGGCGGGCCCGTCGGCCAGTTCCTTCAGGATGCGGTCGGCGCCGGGAAAACCGCCCTGCTCGCGGCGGCGTTTCTGCATCGCCCATTGCAGGCCGGCCTCGACGGGCGAGGTGGTTTCATCGATGTCATGGCCGTAGAGACACAGACCGGCCTCGAGCCGGAGCGAATCCCGCGCGCCGAGGCCGATCGGGTTCACTCGTTCGTCGGCCAGCAGGCGCTCGGCCAGTTCCTCGACGCGGCCGGCCGGGACGGATATCTCGAAGCCGTCCTCGCCGGTATAGCCGGAGCGCGAGATCCACAGATCCACGCCCTCCCACATGAAACCGGTAGCCTGCATGAAGCTCAGCGTCTCGACACCGGGCACGATCGCCTGCAGCGCCGCCTCGGCCTCGGGGCCCTGCAGCGCCAGCAGGGCACGGTCGTCCAGTGTCTCCAGACGGACGCCGGCCGGCAGGCGCTCGCGCATGTGGGCGACGTCGCCTTCCTTGCAGGCGGCGTTGAGCACCAGCAGCAGATCCTCGCCGCGGCGGGTGACCATGAAATCGTCGATGATGCCGCCCTGGTCGTTCAGCAGCATGGAATAGCGCTGCCGGCCCGGCTTCAGCTCCTGCACATTGGACGGGATCAGGGCCTCGAGGGCCTTGTCGGCGTCGGGCCCGCTCAGGCTGACCTGGCCCATGTGGGAGACGTCGAACAGGCCGGCCGCCTCGCGGGTATGGCGGTGCTCGGCCATGATCCCCTCGAACTGCACGGGCATGTCATAGCCGGCGAACGCGACCATTCGCCCGCCCAGACGGCGGTGCAACTCGTTCAGGGGGGTCGTCCGTACGCCGTCCGCGCTCTCGTTCACACCGATCCTCCGCGACAGGTCCATTGGCACGCGCCCGCCACGACCGGTTTTCACCGCGGCCGGCATGCCCCCTCTGTCACGGAACCTGAGAGATTGCGCCGGAGAGAACCTCTCTCCCGCCTTACCCCTTCGGTGAGGAAGACGGCCTCGGCCGCCTGCCTGCTTTCCAGAGCGTCGTCCTTCAGCGGTCCCTATTGCCTGAGAGTTTCCGGGGCGGTTGCTCCTTCGGCGCCGGACGGGCGGGCCCGTCCGGTCTCTCCCACTGAATTCGACCGAACGCGCACCAATGTGCCGACGATTCATCATGTCGTCAATTGGCCAGCGGATGACGATCCGATGACATTTCCCGCCGATTGCCCTTGCGGAAACCCCTCAGGCTTGAAACCATTTGCTCCCGTGGCGCGGCCCCGGGGCGGACGGAAAAGCAACTAAGGGAGGAGCCGTCAGATGTCGGGAGGAAGAGCCGAAGGCCCCAGAAACATCGCCATTGTGGGGCCCTATCTGAGCGGGAAGACCTCGCTGCTCGAAAGCATTCTCTTCGCCACCGGAGCGGTCGACCGCAAGGGCGGGGTGAACCAGGGCAACACGGTCGGCGACGGTTCGGCCGAGGCGCGCGAGAAGCAGATGAGCGTCGAGGTGAATGCCGCCACGACCGTCTATCTGGGCGACGAATTCACCTTTCTCGACTGTCCCGGCTCCATCGAGTTCATCCAGGAAGCCGCGAATGCGCTGGTCGGCGTCGACGCGGCGGTGCTGGTCTGCGAGGCCGACCCGGCCAAGGCGACGGCGCTGCAGCCCTGGCTGAAGCTGCTGGACGAACTGGACCTGCCGCGTTTCATCTTCGTGAACAAGGTCGACCGCGCCAGCGGCGACGTGCAGACCGTCACCGAAGCGCTGCAGGCCGTCAGCCAGAAGCCGCTGATCCTGCGCCAGCTCCCCATCGTCAAGGACGAGATCATCACCGGCTATGTCGACCTGGTCCAGGGCCGGACCTACGTCTACCGCGAGAGCGGGCCGTCCGAGCTGATCGAGGCGGAAGGCGACGTCGCCGACGCGCTGGGCGAGGCCCGCTTCGCCATGCTGGAGCAACTCGCCGACTTCGACGACCATCTGATGGAAGAGCTGCTGGAGGACATCGAGCCGGAGAAGGCCGAGATCTTCCGCGATCTGACCGACAACATGCAGGCCGGCAACATCGTCTCCGTGCTGATCGGCGCGGCGGAGCGGGAAAGCGGCGTGCGCCGTCTGTTGAAGGCGCTGCGCCACGAGGTGCCGGGTCACGGGACGGCGGCGGCTCGGGCCGGCGTCGATCCCGCCTCGAAGGAAACCGTCGCCCAGGTGCTGAAGACCTATCACACGCAGCATGGCGGCAAGCTCTCCCTGGTCCGCCTCTGGTCCGGCTCGATCGCCGAAGGCGACGTCCTCAACGGCGACCGGGTCGGCTCCCTGGGCCAGCTCATGGGCCAGCAGTTCAACAAGCTCGACCGCGCCACGGCCGGCCAGGTGGCGACGCTGGGCCGGATGGAGGGCATCGTCACCGGCGACGTGCTGACCGGCGGCGGCGAGGCGCCGGAACTGCGCCGCGCGCCGCGCTTCGCGCCGGTCTTCGCGCTGGCGCTGAATGTCGAGAACCGCAATGACGAGGTGAAGCTGTCCGGGGCGCTGGCCAAGCTGATGGAGGAGGATCCGTCGCTGTCGGTGGAGCAGAACGAATCCACCCGCCAGATGCTGCTCTGGGGGCAGGGCGACCAGCACCTGAAGGTCGCCGTCGCGCGCCTGAAATCCAAGTACGGCGTCTCCGTCGAGACCGAGAAACCCAAGGTCCCCTACAAGGAGGCTATCCGGAAGGGCGTGACACAGCATGCCCGCCACAAGAAGCAGTCCGGTGGCCACGGCCAGTTCGGCGACGTTACCGTGGAGATCAAGCCCCTGCCGCGCGGATCCGGCTTCCAGTTCGGCGACAGCATCACCGGCGGCGTCGTGCCCAAGCAGTACATTCCCGCCGTCGAGGCCGGCGTGAGGGAGTATCTGAGCCACGGGCCGCTGGGCTTCGAGGTGGTCGACCTTGCGGTCACGCTCACCGACGGCAAGTATCACGCCGTCGACAGCTCCGAGCAGGCCTTCAAGACCGCCGGCCGCATGGCCATGGCGGAAGGGCTGCCGCAATGCGATCCGGTGCTGCTGGAACCCATCCTGCAGGTGCAGGTCATGGTGCCCAACGAGCACACGGCTTCGGTCAACAACCTGATCAGCGGCCGGCGCGGGCAGATCCTGGGCTTCGACGCCCGCGAGGGCTGGCCCGGCTGGGACCGGGTCTCGGCCTATCTGCCCCAGGCGGAGGTGGGCGACCTGATCGTCGAGCTGCGCTCGCTCACCCAGGGCGTCGGCACCTTCACCTTCGAGTTCGACCGCCTGCAGGAAGTGACCGGCCGCGCCGCCGAACAGGCCATGGCCAACGCCGCCGCCTGACGCCTGCTCTTGTCCCCGGCGGGAGGAGCGCCGAAGATGCGCGCCGCCAACAAGGGGGACAGAGCGCATGGACAGGGCCGAACAAGCGGCGCGGGAACTGATGAACGTCCGGACCGGCCGACGGCGGATTGCGGCGTTGCCGCCCGGGCTTGCGCCGGCGGACCCCGAAGCCGCCTACGGCATCCAGCGCCACATGCGCCGGCTGATCGGCGAGGGCGGAGCCGGCCGCCAGATCGGCTGGAAGATCGGCTGCACCAACGAACGCGCGCAGGCCCATGTCGGCATCGACGAGCCGTTCTACGGCGGCGTCTTCGAAGCCACGGCCTGGACCTCGCCCGCCGAGATCGACGCCAGCGGCTTCTTCATGACCGTGATCGAGGCGGAGATCGGCTTCCTGATGGGCGAGGACCTGCCGGCAGCCGCGGCGCCCTACGACCCCGGCTCGGTGGCGGACGCGGTGAAGGCCGTGCTGCCCTGCATCGAGATCGTCGACAGCCGCTACGAGGACTGGACCGGCGTCGGCACAGCCCACATGATCGCCGACAATGGCAGCCATGGCGGCTGGATCCGCGGCGCCCCGGTCGCCGACTGGCAGGGCCTCGACCTATCCGAGATCGAGGTGACGCTTTCAGTGGACGGCGAGACCGTCCGCGAGGGCAACGGCTTCGCGGTGATGGGCAATCCGATCAACGCGCTGACCTGGCTGGCCAATGTCCGCGCCGTCTACGCCCGGGACGGGCTGAAGGCCGGCGACTTCGTCTCCACCGGCACGACGATCGACGTCTATCCGGCGAAGGCCGGCGAAAGCCTGGTCGCCGATTTCGGCCCCCTGGGGGAGGTCAGGTTCCGGATCGTCTGATCGCCGGCGCGTCACGGCCCTTTGATTGGCGCGTCAGCGCCGTGGGGGGCAACTTGGTTTCCCTAAACGAAGCCACAGGGAGTCCGACATGCTGATCCGGAAACGACGCGGCTGGGAGATCCCGGAGAGCCAGGTGACGCCCGAGCATGTCTTCCTCAACCGCCGCCAGATCCTGAAGGCCGCCGGTTTCGGCGCCGCCGGCATCCTGGCGTCGCGCGGCATCGGCCCGGCCCGCGCGGACGAGGAGACGATCCCCACCGCCGACCTCTACCCGGCGGCGCGCAACGACGCCTACACGGTCGAGCGCGCCATCACCGACAAGGACATCAACTTCACCTACAACAACTTCTACGAATTCGGCTCCCACAAGCGCATCTACCGCGACGCCCAGGACCTGGAGATCCGGCCCTGGACCGTCGAGATCGCCGGCATGGTCGACAACCCGAAGACCTGGGACATCGACGACCTGGTGCGGACCATGGGCGTGGAGGAGCGGGTCTACCGCCACCGCTGCGTCGAGGCCTGGTCGATGGTCGCGCCCTGGGCGGGCTTCCCGCTGGCGAAGCTGGTCGCCGCCGCCGGCCCGAAACCGGACGCGAAATACGTTGTCTTCAAGACCTTCATGGACCCCGATACGGCCCGCGGCCAGCGCCAGAGCTGGTACCCCTGGCCCTATATCGAGGCGATGACGGTCGCCGAGGCGATGAACGAGATGCCGTTTCTGGTCACCGGCGTCTACGGCCAGCCGCTGGTCAAGCAGATGGGCGCGCCGATCCGCCTCGCCCTGCCCTGGAAATACGGCTTCAAGTCGATCAAGTCGATCGTCTCGATCGAGTTCACGGACACGCGGCCGAAGACCTTCTGGGAAGAGATCCAGCCCGCCGAGTACGGCTTCTGGGCCAATGTGAACCCGGAAGTCGACCACCCGCGCTGGAGCCAGGCCACCGAGGAGGTGCTGGGCACTGACGGGCGCGTGCCGACGCAGCTCTTCAACGGCTATGGCGAGCAGGTCGCCCATCTCTACAAGGACATGGACCAGAGCGCCCGCAGTCTCTGGATGTAGGTCCGGCGGCCCTGATTGCGGATTGCCCCATCCGGGCGGCGGGCATTCCCCCTGCGCGGTTTCGTCGGTTCTCCCCCGCGCGCGCCTGTGCTTCAAGACGGCCATGGATACGCAAACTGACACGGCGCCGGAGCCGCTGAAGCCGGCGGCGGGCTTCGTCTCGCCGTACTGGGAAGACTATGCGATCGGCCGGCAGTGGACCGGCGGCCACGAGCCGCTCACCGAGGAATCGATCATCGCCTTCGGCAGGCTCTACGATCCGCAGCCCTTCCACGTCGACCCGGAAGCAGCGAAGGATTCCATCTTCGGCCGGCTGGTCGGCTCCTCCAGCCAGACCATCGCGCTGATGACGCGCATGTGGACGCAGATGCTGATGGCCCACGACCACCTGCTCGCCGGTCCCGGCTATGACGAGATCCGCTTCGAACGCGCCACCGAGCCGGGCGACGTGCTTTCGCTCCGGGTGACCCTGGTCGACAAGCGGCCGCAGCGTTCGCGCGCCGACCGGGGCATGCTCACCTTCCTGGTGGAGGTGCTGCGCCAGGACGGCGAGACGATCCTCTCGGCGCGCGCGCCGATGATCTGCGCCCGCCGTCCGGCCGCCTGATCGGGCGCGAAAGCCGGGCATGACAAGGCCGCCGCGCGGCTGCTATAGAGCCGGCTTCCACCATCCCGGGAAGCCAGTTCCATGCGCACCGCCAGCTATGAACGCAAGACGAAGGAAACCGAGATCGCCGTCGAGCTGAACCTCGACGGCACGGGCGTCTATGACGTCGCCACGGGCATCGGCTTCCTCGACCACATGCTGGAACAGCTTTCCCGCCACAGCCTTATCGACCTGAAGGTGAAGGCGAAGGGCGATACCCACATCGACTTCCACCACACCACCGAGGACACGGGGATCGCCATCGGCACGGCCTTTTCCGAGGCGCTGGGCGACCGCGCCGGCATCGTGCGCTACGGCTCGGCCCTGATCCCGATGGACGAGACGCTGACTCGCGTCGCCCTCGACATCTCCAACCGCCCCTACCTGATCTGGAAGGTGCAGTTCAGCCGCCCGAAGCTGGGCGACTTCGACACGGAGCTGTTCAAGGAGTGGTTCCAGGCCTTCGCCCAGGCCGGCGGCGTCACGCTGCACGTCGAGAATCTCTACGGCGACAACAACCATCACATCGCCGAATCCAGCTTCAAGGGCCTCGCCCGGGCGCTGCGCCAGGGCCTGGAGATCGACCCGCGCAAGTCCGACGCGGTGCCGTCGACCAAGGGCGTTCTCGGCGGGAGCCTGTAGGGAGCCATGAGCGTCGTCATCGTCGACTACGGTTCGGGCAACCTGCATTCGGCGGCCAAGGCCTTCGAGCGTCAGGCGGCCACGCTCGACCGGCGTCCGAATATCCTCGTCTCCGGCCGGCCCGAGGACGCGGCCAACGCCGACCGGCTGGTGCTGCCGGGCGTCGGCGCGTTCGGCGACTGCCGCGCGGGACTGAAGGCCGTGGATGGTCTCTGGGAGGCCGTCGCCGAATTCGTCGAGCGGCGCGGACGGCCCTTCCTCGGCATCTGCGTCGGCATGCAGCTGATGGCGAAGCAGGGCCTGGAGCACGGCGTCCATGAAGGCTTCGGCTGGATCGACGGCGTGATCGACCGCATCACGCCCTCCGATCCGGCGCTGAAGATCCCGCACATGGGCTGGAACGAACTGATCGCCGATACCGACCATCCGGTGTTCCAGGAATTCGGCGACCAGCCGCACGCCTATTTCGTCCATTCCTTCGCCTTCCGCGGCCTGCCGGCGGCGGAATGCCTGGCGACCGTCGATTATGGCGGACCGCTCACGGCGGCGGTCGGCCGCGACAACATGGTCGGCACCCAGTTCCACCCCGAGAAAAGCCAGCATGTCGGCTTGACCCTGATCCGGAGCTTCCTGACATGGACGCCATGAAGAAGCCCGGCGATCACACCACGCTGGTCGAGCGCCTGTCGTCCATCGAGGAGGTGGACCTGCAGGATCTCTGCGACGCCACCGAGGCGGCGATCCGCGACGGCAACGGCTTCGGCTGGCTCGCGCCGCCGCGCCGCAGCGTGCTCGAGTCCTACTGGAAGGGCGTCATCCTGATGCCGGAGCGGGAGCTGTTCGTCGCCTGGCTGGACGGCCGCATCGTCGGCTCGGTCCAGCTCCTCCGCCCGTCCCGTCACAACGAGGCGCAGGCGCATATCGGGCGGCTGACGACCTTCTTCATCGCGCCGCACGCGCGCGGCCTGGGCCTGGCCCGCGAACTGCTGCGCCTGGCCGAGGAGGAAGCCGTCGAGGACGGCTTCCAGCAGCTCGATCTGGACGTCTGCGCCACCCAGACCGCCGCCATCCAGCTCTACGAGCGGCACGGCTTCATCCGCTGGGGCGAGCGGCAGGCCTACGCCATCGTCGATGATCAGCCCGTCGCCGGCTATTTCTACGCCAAGGTCCTGGACCGCAGACGCAAGGCGAAGCCATGAACATCTACCCCGCCATCGACCTGAAGGACGGCAAGTGCGTGCGCCTGCTGAAGGGCCGCATGGAGGACGCGACCGAGTTCAATCCCGATCCGGCCAACCAGGCGGTGCGCTTCCGGGAGGCCGGCTTCGACCGGCTGCACCTTGTCGATCTCAACGGCGCCTTCGACGGACGCTCGACCAACGAGGCGGCAGTCCGCGCGGTGCTGAACGCGACCGACGCGCCGGTGCAGCTCGGCGGCGGCATCCGCGACCGCCGGGCGATCGACAACTGGCTGGAACGCGGCGTCACGCGGGTGATCCTGGGCACCATGGCGCTGCGCAATCCGGCGACCGTGAAGGCCGCCTGCCGCGACCACCCCGAACAGATCGTGGTCGGCATCGACGCCCGCGGCGGCAAGGTCGCCGTCGAGGGCTGGGCGGAGCAGTCGGAGATGGATGCGCTGGATCTGGCGAAGGCCTTCGAGGACGCCGGCGTCGCCGCCATCGTCTTCACCGACATCGACCGCGACGGCGCCTTGCAGGGCGTCAACGCGGAAGCCACCGCCGAACTGGCGCGGGCGATCTCCATACCCGTCATCGCGTCGGGCGGCGTCGCCGGCATCGAGGACGTGAAGCGCCTCAAGGCGCTGGAAGACGCCGGTATCGAGGGCGTCATCATCGGCCGCGCACTCTACGACGGCCGCCTCGAGCCCATGGAGGCGCTCAGGATCGCGCGCGACAACATTGTCTAGAAGCAGGTTGCCGTTCGCGCTTTCCACAGGCCCGGTTGCCGCACCTTTTGCGAGTCCTGGGGCCGGCGCAGCCGGAGCCCGGGATCCACGCCTGAGCCCCTCCGCATCTCGCGTCATCGCCGGACCGGCTCAGGCGTGGATCCCGGACCGGGCCTTCGGCCCGTCCAGGATTCGGGCATGGTTTGGGAGAGCGGCATGCTGAAGGCGCGGGTCATTCCCTGTCTGGACGTCAAGGACGGCCGGGTGGTCAAGGGAGTCAACTTTGTCGATCTGGTCGACGCCGGCGATCCGGTGGAGCAGGCCACGGTCTATGACGCCGCCGGGGCGGACGAACTGTGTTTCCTGGACATCACCGCCAGCCACGAGAAACGCGGCATCCTGCTGGACGTGGTCAGCCGCACCGCCGAATGCTGCTTCATGCCGCTCACCGTCGGCGGCGGCGTCCGCGAGGTCGCCGACGTGCGTTCGCTGCTGCTGGCCGGCGCCGACAAGGTCTCCATCAACACCGCCGCGGTGCATCGCCCCGAATTCGTCTCGGAGGCGGCGGAGAAGTTCGGCAGCCAGTGCATCACCGTCGCCATCGACGCCAAGTCGACCGGCCCCGGGAAGTGGGAAATCTTCACCCATGGCGGGCGCAACCCCACCGGCATCGACGCCGTGCAGTGGGCCCGCGAGATGGAGCGCCGCGGCGCCGGCGAGATCCTGCTGACATCGATGGACCGCGACGGCGCGAAATCGGGCTACGACATTCCGCTGACCCGGACGATCTCCGATGCGGTAGGGGTGCCGGTGATCGCTTCCGGCGGGGTCGGCGATCTGGATCATCTGGCCGACGGCGTCCTCGAGGGCCACGCGTCCGCCGTGCTGGCGGCCTCCATCTTCCATTTCGGAACCTATTCGATCCAGCAGGCCAAGGCACACATGGCCGCGCGCGGCGTCCCTGTGCGGCCGGTCTGACGCGCGGAACCGCGTGCTAGGGTACGAAGGCGCCGATCAGCACCAGGCCGACGCAGGCGACAATCAGCGCGGCGACAAAATAGCGCCAGTGGCGGGTGATACGCCCCTGACGGGCATCCTGCGGGCGGATCTGGATGGGCATTGGTCATGCTCCCATTCTCGGGTTGCGTGAATCGATCTGGCCATCGACCCTCTGGCCTGCAATCGCCGGCCGGGCAGGGAGCGTCCGTCACCTGCGCCGCCGGCGGCCGGAGGGGAGGAAAGACTTGACCGAGATCCGCCCGCCAGAGGGCTTCGTCGAGATGGGGCGCAGCGGCCCGTTCGCCGCCGACAACGGGCCGTTCTATGTCCGCGGACGCGCCGGCGGCGGGTTCGACTATGGTTTCGTCGCCGAACCGCGCCACGAGAATCCGAACGGCATCGTTCACGGCGGCATGCTGATCGCCTTCGCCGATCACTTCCTGGGGCATGCGGTCGTCAGCGCTACCGGGCAGACGTGCGCGACCGTGAACCTGACGACCGACTACCTCGCCAGCGCTCGCACGCCGTCCTGGATCCAGGGAGAGGCCGAGATCGTGAGCCGCAGCCGGAGCATGGTGTTCCTGCGCGCCCTGGTGAGCTGCGGCGACACCCGCCTGCTTTCGGTGAGTTCTGTCTACCGCATTTTCGAGCCGCGCGGCTGAACAGCCATGCGCCCGCAACACGGCCGCGCCCTGTCCCTCGGGTCGCGGTTGCGGCATGATCCGGCGCATGCATAGCGTGTCACAACTTCGGGCCCGGATCGGCAGACCCATCGCCGGGCTCCTCGCGGGCCTTTTCATCTGCCTCTCGACGCCGCAGCAGGTGGCTGCGGAGACTTCCGCCAAGGAAATCGCTCCGGTCCTGATCCAGCTGATGGAGAGCGGAGCGCCCGCCGGCGAGGAAGGTACGCAGGCATTGGCGGAAGCCCTGCGGGACTTCTACCGCGCGCGGTCGGGCGCCCCCCTCTGGTTCGGCGCCGGCGCAGAAGGACAGGCCCGGCTCGCGGCGGGCCTCGAAGTTCTGGCCGATGCCGGCAGCGAAGGGATCGATCCCAACGACTACAGGCTCTCGCTGCTGGCCGGCGGACTGGCGGAAGCCGCGAAGAGCGACGACGCCGCGACGCTGGCCGCCACGGAACTCCAGGCCACGCTGGGCCTGCTGCGTTATGCGCGCGATGTCTCCGTCGGCCGCACGGGACCGGCCAGGACCGATCCCAACGTCTTCGTCGCCGCAAAGACCTTCGATCCCGCGCCCGTGCTGAACGCCTTCGCCGACCCGGCGGCGAACCCCGGCGACGTGCTGCGCGCCATGCCGCCGTCCCACCGCGAGTATGCCGGGTTGCGGGACGCGCTCCGGCGCTACACGGAGCTGCGGGGCGAACCGCGCCGGGTGGACGAAGGGCCGGCGCTGAAGCCCGGCATGCGCGATCCCAGGGTGGCCCAGATGCGCACCCGGCTCGCCTTCTTCGGCGATCTAGGCGCCACCGGGGCGGAAGCCGATCCGGAACTCTACACGCCTCTGCTGGCACAGGCGGTCAGGCGGTTCCAGACCCGTCACGGCCTGGAGACCGACGCCATCGCCGGCGCGCAGACGCTGGGTGCGTTGAACGTGGCGAAGTCCGAGCGGCTGCACACGATCCGCCTCAACATGGAACGCTGGCGCTGGCTGCCGCACGAACTCGGCGAGCGTTTCGTGCTGGTCAACATCGCGGGCTTTCAGGCCGAGATGGTGGAAGATGGCCGGGTTGTGGACCAGATGCGGGCGGTCGTCGGCCGCACCTACCGCATGACGCCAGTGTTCTCCGACCGTATTTCCTATGTCGAGGTGAATCCGACGTGGACGGTGCCGCCGAAGATCGCGCGCAAGGACCTGCTGCCCAGGATCAAGGCCGATCCGGGCTATCTGGCGGAAGGCGGCTACGAGGTCTTCGCTGGCTGGGGCGAGGGTGCGGCGCGGCTCGACCCGTCGAGCATCGACTGGAGCCGTTACGGCGAAGGCTATTTCCCCTTCCGGCTGCGCCAGAGGCCCGGGCCGAAGAACGCGCTGGGCGAGGTCAAGGTGATGTTCCCCAACCGCTTCGACGTCTATCTGCACGACACGCCGGCGCGGGAACTGTTCCAGCGAAGCGTGCGCGCCTATTCGTCGGGTTGTATCCGGCTCGAGCGCCCCTTCGACATGGTGAATTGGCTGATGAACGTGACCGGCGGTCCCGGCCCCGGCGAGATCGACAGCCTGAGGGAAAGCCGGAAGACCGCGGTGGTCGGCCTGCCCGATACCGTGCCGGTGCACCTCATCTACGCGACCGCGTGGACCTCCCCGGGCGGCAATGTCCATTTCCGCCACGACATCTACAACCGCGACCGGTTGCTGAACCGCAGCTTGCAGGCGCGTTAACCAGAAATTCGGAAGCGCGTGTTGCAGTGGAAACCGGGTTGACGCAGCGGCCGGGCAATGGCCTTCTGTCGGCGTCGCAGTAGCATATCATACGTGAAGGAAACTGGATGAACGACACCCACGATGGGGACGTCCGCGACGTCCCTCGTGCGCCCGCGATCGCGCGGCGCGTCTTTCTTGGCGGGCTTGGCGCAGCGGCGCTCACCGCGGGTTTCGGCCTGCCGTCGGGCGCAGCCCTGGCGGCCCAGCCCGTGGCCCGGAGCCTCAGCTTCAACAACCTCCATACCGGCGAACGCCTGAAGACGGTATTCCAGGAACACGGCCAGTTCGATCCCGCCGCCCTGGGCGAGATCAACCATCTTCTGCGCGATCACCGCACCGGCGACGTCGAAGACATCGATCCCCGGCTGCTCGTCCTGCTCAGCGATCTCAGGCACAAGCTGGGCAGCAAATCGCCATTCCAGGTGATCTCCGGCTACCGCTCGCCCAAGACCAACGCCATGCTCGCTTCCAACAGCAGCGGCGTGGCCAAGAAGAGCTATCACATGCGGGGCATGGCCATCGACTGCTACCTGCCCGACGTGGATCTGCGGAAGCTGCACAAGGCGGCCCTGCAGCAGCGCGGCGGCGGGGTCGGACTCTACGCCAGGTCCGGCTTCGTGCACCTCGACGTGGGCCGCGTCCGCTCCTGGTAGGGGCGCCCGCAGCCGAACGGTAACCAGAAATCAGACGCCGCCGGCGCCCGGGCGCCGGCGGCGTTTTCGTTTCCGGCCGCAGATGCGCAGATGCGCCCTCGCCCGGTCGCAGACCTCGTAGAGGATGTCGCCCGCCGGCTTCCACGCATGGGCCATGTCGTTGACGAAGAAGTCGTTGGTCAGGGCGCCATGGCTATCTCTTGCCGTCACCGGCAATCGTCGGGCGACATGCGCTGGAACAAATGGCTGATCGACGGACCAGCCAGACTTCCGCTGCGGCTGTCGGACGCGCTTGCTTTCGGGTGCACAACCGTTCAGCATCCGCATCAGCGGCAATAACAATCAGGGGGGTTGCCCCATGAGTGACAATAATACCGCCGTCGATGATGAATTCGCCCGTCCGGCGGATCGGCGCAGGGCTGAAATCCGGACCTTTCTATTCACCACTTTTGTCGTGATTCCAGCGCTTGCGGTGGCTTTTGTGGGCGCCTACGGCTTCATTGTCTGGATTTCGCAGATGATTTTCGGCCCTCCTGGCCCCCCTCCGGGCTGATCGGGGGAGCGTGCCATGCCAGCCAACCCCCAGCCGCCGGATAGAAGCCGACGCGCCTTCCTGGGCGGGCGCAGCCGACCGGGTCCGCCGCCCCTACGCCCGCCATGGACCGACGAGATTCGCCTGAGCGACGCCTGCACGCGCTGTCAGGCCTGTGTCGAGGCCTGCCCGGAAGGGATCCTGACCAAGGGCGAAGGCGGCTTTCCGGCCGTGGATTTCCGCAAGGGCTCCGGCGAGTGCACCTTCTGCGGCGCATGTGCCGATGCCTGCCCCGAACCGGTCTTCACCGATACCACCGACGCGCCCTGGCGTCTGAAGATCACGATCGACGAGGGCGCCTGCCTGCCGCACAGCGGCGTGCATTGCGAGACATGTCGCGACGCCTGCGAGCCCGACGCGATCCGTTTCGCGCCACGGATCGGCGGACCCTCGACGCCGTCCATCGATTTCGAGCGCTGCACCAGCTGCGGCGCCTGTATCGGCGTCTGCCCGTCCAGGGCGATGCGGATCGCACCAGCGGAGGCGACGCGATGAATTCCAGCGTCCACATCGCCAGCCTGGTGGTGCAATGCCGCCCGGAGAAACTGGGCCAGGTTCAGACCGCCATCGCCGCCGAACCGGGCACCGAAATCCACGCCGCTGATCCGGCGGGCAAGCTCGTCGTGGTCGTGGAGACCGCCACCGAGGGGGCGATCACCGATCTGTCCTTCCGCCTCGGCCACACCGACGGCGTCCTGAGCTGCAACCTCGTCTACCACGCCGTCGACGACGGCGAGGCCGCGCCTTTCCAGGGGAGTTCAGCATGAACGAGATCAATATCACCCGACGTTCCGTGCTCAAGGCGCAGGCGGCCGCGACCGCCGCCGCGGCCGCCGGCATCGCCCTGCCGGCCGGCGCGCAGAACCTGGTCACCGAACGGGAGAAGACGGACCTCAAATGGTCGAAGGCGCCCTGCCGGTTCTGCGGCACCGGCTGCTCGGTCATGGTCGCCACCAAGGACAACCACGTCGTCGCCACTCACGGCGACGTGAAGTCCGAGGTCAACCGCGGCCTGAACTGCGTGAAGGGCTATTTCCTGTCCAAGATCATGTACGGCACGGACCGGCTGACCAGGCCGCTGCTGCGCATGCGCAACGGCCAGTACGCCAAGGACGGCGAATTCACGGAAGTGAGCTGGGATACCGCCTTCGACGTCATGGCCGAGAAGTTCAAGGCCGCGCTGAAGGAGAAGGGCCCAAGCGCCGTCGGCATGTTCGGTTCCGGCCAGTGGACGGTGTGGGAGGGTTATGCCGCAGCCAAGCTCTACAAGGCCGGCTTCCGCTCCAACAACATCGATCCCAACGCCCGGCACTGCATGGCCTCCGCCGTCGGCGGGTTCATGCGCACCTTCGGCATGGACGAGCCCATGGGCTGCTATGACGATATCGAGGCGGCGGACGCCTTCTTCCTCTGGGGCTCCAACATGGCGGAGATGCATCCGATCCTGTGGACACGGGTGACCGACCGCCGCCTCAGCGCCCCGCACGTGAAGGTGGGCGTGCTGTCGACCTTCGAGCACCGCTCCTTCGACCTGGCCGACATTCCGATGGTGTTCACGCCGCACACCGACCTGGTGCTGCTGAACTTCATCGCCAACCACATCATCCAGACGGGCCGGGTGAACGAGGACTTCGTCGGCCGCCACACCATCTTCCGGCGCGGCAATACCAGCATCGGCTACGGCCTCCGGCCCGAGCACGCGCTGGAAAAGGCCGCGATGAATGCGGACGCGCCGTCGGGCTCCACCGACATGACCTTCGAGGAGTTCAGGGACTTCGTCGCCGACTACACGCTGGACAAGGCGCACGAGATGTCCGGCGTGCCGAAGGAACGGCTGCTGGAGATGGCGGAGCTCTACGCCGACCCGGACGTGAAGGTCACATCCTTCTGGACCATGGGCTTCAACCAGCACACCCGTGGCGTCTGGGCCAACAACCTGATCTACAACATCCACCTGCTGACCGGAAAGATCGCCACGCCGGGCAACAGCCCGTTCTCGCTGACCGGCCAGCCCTCGGCCTGCGGCACGGCGCGCGAGGTCGGCACCTTCTCCCACCGCCTGCCGGCGGACATGGTGGTGATGAACCCCGCGCACAGGCAGTACGCGGAGAAGATCTGGAAACTGCCCGACGGCACGATCCCCGCCGAGCCCGGCTACCACGCCGTGCTGCAGAACCGGATGCTGAAGGACGGCAAGCTCAACGCCTACTGGGTGCAGGTGAACAACAACATGCAGGCGGCGCCCAACATGATGGAGGAGACGCTGCCGGGCTACCGCAACCCGGAGAACTTCATCGTCGTCTCCGACGCCTATCCGACGGTTACCGCCCAGGCCGCCGACCTGATACTGCCCACCGCCATGTGGGTGGAGAAGGAGGGCGCCTACGGCAACGCCGAGCGGCGCACCCAGTTCTGGCGCCAGCTGGTCGACGCGCCGGGCGAGTCCCGCTCCGACCTCTGGCAGGTGGTCGAATTCTCCAAACGCTTCTCGATGGAAGAGGTCTGGCCCGAGGAGCTGCTGGCCCAGGCCCCGGAATACCGCGGCAAGACGCTTTATGACGTCCTGTTCCGCAACGGCCAGGTAGACGCCTACCCGCTGTCCGAAACGGCCGGGGACTACGCCAATGACGAAGCGGAGGCGTTCGGCTTCTACATCCAGAAGGGCCTGTTCGAGGAATACGCCCGCTTCGGCCGCGGCAAGGCCCACGACCTGGCGGACTTCGACACCTATCACGAGGTGCGCGGCCTGCGCTGGCCGGTGGTCGACGGCCAGGAAACCCGCTGGCGCTACCGCGAGGGGACGGATCCGTATGTCGAGCCCGGAACGGGCTACCAGTTCTACGGCTATCCCGACGGGCGGGCGCGGATCTTCGCCCTGCCCTACGAGCCGCCGGCGGAGAGCCCGGACGCGGAATATCCGATCTGGCTGTCGACGGGCCGCGTGCTGGAGCACTGGCATTCGGGGTCGATGACCCGGCGGGTGCCGGAACTCCACAAGGCCGTGCCCAACGCGCTCTGCTACATGCACATCGACGACGCGCGCGAGATGGGACTGCGCCGCGGCGACGAGATCAGGGTCGTCTCCCGCCGGGGCAGCATCCGCACACGGGTGGAGACCAAGGGCCGCAACCGCCCGCCCAGAGGCCTTGTCTTCGTTCCGTGGTTCGACGCCAGTCAGCTCATCAACAAGGTCACGCTGGACGCCACGGACCCGATCTCGAAACAGACCGACTTCAAGAAGTGTGCCGTCAGGATCGAGAAGGTCTGAGCGTGCGCGCAAGGGAGGACAAGCACATGCCGAAGCGCCTCGCGATGATCACCGCCGCCCTGCTGGCGCTGGCGGCCGCGCCGCTGCTGGCCCAGGACATCCGCACCGACGTCGACCCGGCCGCCGCGCTCAAGGGGCTGCGCGGACCGGCCGCGCTGTCCCAGCACAACGAAGCTCCGACGATGACGCAGCTGGAGGACGGCGCGGAGCGGCGGGTCCGCAACTACCCGGAGCAGCCGCCGACCATTCCGCACGACATCGACGGCTACCAGGTCGACCTCAACGCCAACAAGTGCCTGTCCTGCCACGCCAGGACCCGCACCGGCGAGAGCGGGGCGCCCATGGTTTCGGTCACCCACTTCATGGACCGCGACGGGCAGTTTCTCGCGGCCGTTTCGCCGCGGCGCTATTTCTGCACCCAGTGCCATGTGCCGCAGCACCGGGTCGCCGAAGAGGTCGGCAACAGCTTCGTCGACATAGACAGCCTGATCGCGCCCCGCGCGGACCGGCAATAGGCGGAGGTCGGGATGCGCAAACTGCTTCACTGGCTGCGGCTCTACTGGCGCACGCTCTGGCGGGCGCCGCTGCACCTCAGCCTGGGCGCGGTCACCCTCGCCGGCTTCGCTGCGGGCGTGATCTTCTGGGGCGGCTTCAACACGGCGCTGGAGGCGACCAACACCGAGGAGTTCTGCGTTTCCTGCCACGAGATGGAGAACAACGTCTTCAACGAGCTGAAGAGCACGGTCCACTTCTCCAACGCCTCGGGCGTGCGGGCGACCTGTCCCGACTGCCACGTGCCGCATGACTGGACCGACAAGATCGCGCGCAAGATGCAGGCCTCGAAGGAAGTCTGGGGCCATCTCTTCGGCACCATCAGTACGCGCGAGAAATTCCTGGAGGAGCGCCTGCGGCTGGCCAAGCACGAATGGCACCGGCTGAAGGAGAACGACTCGCTGGAATGCCGCAACTGCCACAGCGAGGAGTCGATGGACCTGACCCGGCAGAGCCCGCGCGCGGCCGAGGCGCATCGCGAGCGCCTGATTACCGGGGCGAAGACGTGCATCGACTGCCACAAGGGTATCGCTCACGAACTGCCCAACATGGCCGGCGTCGAGGGCTGGCAGTAGGGGTCGGCCTTCCGGCGCGGATGAAACTGTTCTAGCTTCCTCCCCCGCAACCGCAGAGGGGGGAATCGAGGGCATGGACGGCATTCTGGACGAGGTGACATTCCGGCAGGTGCCGACGAACGGGATCGAGCTGCGCGTCGCCACGCTGGGCGACGGGCCGCTGGTGCTCATGGTCCACGGCTTCCCCGAAAGCTGGTATTCCTGGCGTCACCAGATGAAGCCGATCGCGGAGCTGGGCTTCACGGCGGCGGCGGTGGACGTGCGCGGCTATGGCGGCAGCGACAAACCCCACCCGGTCGAGGCCTACCGCCTGGAGGAGATCACCGCCGACATCGCCGGCGTCGCCGACGCCCTGGGCGGCGGCAGCGCCATCCTGATCGGCCACGACTGGGGCGCGCCGATCGTCTGGAACACCGCGCTTCTCCATCCGGAAAAGATCCGCGGCGTGGCCGGGCTGTCGGTGCCCTACATGCCCATGGGGGAGCGGTCGTTCATCGACGTCGTCCGCGCTGCCTTCACTGACCGCGGGCGCTTCTTCTACCAGGTCTATTTCCAGGACGAGGGCGTGGCGGAAGCCGAGCTGGAGGCGGACGTCCGCGCCAGTCTGCGCCGCTTCTGTTACGCCATCTCCGGCGATGCGCCGGACGGCACCTGGCCGGTCGACAAGCCCCACGGCGCGGCGCTGCTGGAGCGCCTGCCCGACCCGGACCCCTTCCCTGCCTGGCTGACGGAAGCGGACATCGACTACTACGTGGCCGAGTTCGAGCGTTCCGGCTTTCGCGGGCCGCTCAACCGCTACCGCAACCACGGCGCCGATCATGCCTTCCTCAGACCGCACGCGAAGACGCCGATCGTCCAGCCATCGCTGTTCATCGGCGGCACCCGCGACCTGGTCCTGAAGATGCTCCCCGGCGTCGACATGGTGGCGATGATGCGGCCGAACCTGCCCGGCCTGCGCGGCGCCCGCCTGCTGGACGGCATCGGCCACTGGACCCAGCAGGAGGCGCCGGACGAGGTCAACGAACTGCTCACCGGCTGGCTGAAGGGGTTCCGGGCCGCCGAATGACCCGCCCGAAGGCCTATCTCGCCGGACCGGACGTGTTCCTGCCGGACGCACGCCGGGCGCTGGCGATCAAGGCGGACATCTGCCGCGCCGCGGGGCTGGAACCGCTGCCGCCGGTGGACGGAGAGAGCGACGGTGGGGCCGCCGACCCCCTGGCCAGGGCGCGCGCCATCGCCCGGGGCAACGAGGCGCTGATGGACCGCGCCGACCTGATCGTCGCCGACTTCACGCCCTTCCGCGGGCCTGGGATGGACGCGGGCACGGCCTTCGAGGTCGGCTACATGCGCGCCCTGGGCAAACCCGTCTTCGCCTATACCAACCTGCCCGGCGCCTACATGGAACGCGTGCAGGAACTCGGCCTGATCGGGCCGGAGGGGACGCGCGACCGGGACAGGTTGCTGATCGAGGATTTCGGCCTCGCCGAGAACCTGATGCTGGCGACGGTGGCCAGGGGCGGCGTCTTCGCCCCGGCGGCGCGGCCCGCTGATATCCGCCGCGACCTGGAGAGCTTCCGCCTCGCAGTCGCCGCCGCCGCCGAGATGCTGACGTGAGCCGCGCCGCCCGAATCCCTATCTGAAGCGGGCCCGGGCGCGCTCCATGGCCGCATCGAGATCCTTCCAGGCGTTCTCGACCCCCGCCTGGATATCGCCCAGCACGGCTTCGCCGGCCTGACGCAGCTTGTCCATGCGGCGTTCGAATTCGGCGCGCCGCGCTTTCAGGTGCGAAAGGCTTTCGGCGTATTCCAGCTGGGCGTCGGCGTCCTTGCTCCTGGCCTCGGCCTTCAGCCGATCCATCTCGGCGTCGATGGCCTCCAGCCGGGTCTCCATCTTCTTTCGATAGGCGTCATTGGCGGTCATGGCCTGGTCCTCCGCGAACTGCATCGTTCCGACGATTCACAATCTGGGAAGCGGCGGCGCGGACGCAATCGAGAGCGCTACTCCGCCGCCTCCACACGGGCCAGCGGCAGGACCAGGCTGAAGCAGCTTCCCGTCCCGTCGCTGCGGGTCAGCTCCAGCCGGCCGCCGAGCCGCCGGGCGATCTGCGCACTGATCGCCAGGCCGAGACCGGTGCCGGACCGGCCCCGCTCGATCTGCCGCCAGCCGCGGGCGAACTTCGAAAACAGGTGATCGGCCTCGACGTCGTCGACGCCGGGGCCGTTGTCTTCGACATGGACGCGGTAGTCGCCGTCCGCCGTCTCGCAGGCGATGCGCACCCAGGGTTCGGGGTTGTCGTTGTACTTGATGGCGTTGGAAATCAGGTTGATCAGCACCTGGGCGATACGGTCCCGGTCGCCATTGACGCGCGCAAGCAGCCCCGCGTCCTCGTGCTCGATACGGACGCCGGAATCGGCGGCCAACCCCTCACAGGCGGAGATGGCGCGCTCCACCGCAGCCTCGGGGTCCAGCAGTTCCATCTTCCAGTTGACCTCGCCGCGCTCCAGATGACTGAGGTCCAGGATCTCGTTCAGCAGGCCGGTCAGGCGGATGCTCTCGTCGTGGATGATGCGGACGAAGCGCCGCGCCTGCTCCGGCGGCAGGTCCCCGGCGTTCATCAGCACCTCGGCGAAGGAGCGGATCGAGGTCATCGGCGTCCGGAGCTCGTGGCTGACCTGGCTGAGGAAGTCGTCCTTTTCGTTGTCCAGGCGCATCAGCCGCTCGTTGGCCCGCCTGAGCTCGCCGGCGGTGCGCTCCAGCGCGCGGGAATTCGCCTCCAGCGCCTGGCTGTACTCGATCACCTGCTGGGTCTCGTCGACCATGCGGATGATCTCGTCGAAGCTGATGGTCTCCCCGGAGACGACCTCGGAGATCATCACCCTGGCGGAAGCGGCGCCGACGCTGCCGCCGATCTCGCGCTCCAGATGGGCGATGAAGGAGGCGTCGGGCGTCGGCGTCTCGTCGCCATGGCCCTGGCGGACGGCGAACTCCCGGAACAGCCGGTCGGCCCGCTCCGCGCCCAGGATGCGGCGGGTGAGGATGCGCAGATCGTCGATCGCCGCAGTGCGCACCAGGGCGCGCGATTCATTGCCCGCCGGATTGCGGAAGACATTGACGAACAGCGCGCTCTGCAGCCGTTCCAGCGGCCGCGGCTCGCTGAACAGCGAACCGGCCACCAGCAGCACGACATTGGCCGTCAGGCTCCAGACGACCGAGTGAACCAGCGGGTCCATGTCGGTCAGGCCGAACAGGGCCTGTGGCCGGAGGAAGGCGTAGCCGCCCAGTCCGTCGCGCACGATTCCGGCGACGATGTTGCCTTCGGCCGCAAGGCTGGGCAGCAGCAGGGTGTAGGTCCACAGCAGCACCCCGCCCACCAGGCCCAGCTTGGCGCCGGCCGCGGTGGCGCGCCGCCAGTAGAGGCCCGCCAGCATGGGCGGCAGGAACTGCGCGACGCCGGCGAAGGCGATCAGGCCCATGGAAGCCAGGGCCTCGTTCTGGGCGGAGAAGCGGTAGTAGAGCAGGCCCAGACCCAGCACCAGGACGATGGAGAAGCGGCGGCTGTTGAGCACCAGCGTCTTCAGGTCGCCGGAGCGGTTGAAGCCGAGCCAGGGCATGCGCAGCACCACCGGCATGACGATGTGGTTGGAGATCATGATCGAGAGCGCGATACAGGCCACGATCACCATGGACGTCGCCGAGGAAAAGCCGCCGATGAAGGCGAACAGCGCCAGCATGTCCTGGTCGGCGGCCATGGGCAGGGTAAGCACGAACATGTCCGGGTCCGCGCCCTCGGGCAGCATGGTCAGCCCCGCCAGGGCGATGGGCAGCACGAACAGGCAGATCAGCAGCAGATAGAGCGGGAACAGCCAGCCGGCGGTCTGCAGGTGCGCCTCGTGCGAGTTCTCGACCACCGTGACCTGGAACTGGCGCGGCAGGCAGAGTATGGCGGCGGCGGCAAGGAAGGTCAGCGCCGCCCAGCGGCCGCCGAACATGTCCTCGCGCTGCAGCAGCGCCCGCGCCCTGTCATTGTCGAACAGCTCCCCCATGCCGCCGGCGGCGAAGATCACGAAGACGCCGACCAGCACCAGCGCCAGCAGCTTGACCAGCGCCTCGAAGGCGATGGCGGCGACCACGCCCGGGTGCTGTTCATTGGCCTCCAGATTGCGGGTGCCGAACAGGATGGTGAACAGCGCCATGCCCATCGCCACCCAGAGCGCGCCCTCGAAATCGCCGGCGGCGGCGGTAAGTTCGACGAAGTCCGGATCGTTGGCCGAACTCAGCACCGCGAAGCTGGAGGTCACGGCCTTGAGCTGCAGCGCGATATAGGGGGTGGTGCCGACCACCGCGATCAGGGTGACGAGCACGGCCAGGGTGTTCGATTTGCCGAAGCGCGACGAGATCAGGTCGGCGATCGAGGAGATCCGGTGGACGTGGCCGATGCGCACCAGCTTGCGCAGCAGATACCACCAGCCGATGAAGATCAGGGTCGGCCCGAGATAGATGGTGACGAACTCCAGTCCGCCGCGGGCCGCGGAGCCGACCGCGCCGTAGAATGTCCACGACGTGCAGTAGACCGAGATGGACAGCGTGTAGATCAGCGGCGAATTGGTGATCCAGCGGTTGCCGCGGCGGGTCATGCGGTCGCTGAACCAGGCCAGCAGGAACAGGAAGCCGACATAGCCCAGCGCGATGACGATGACGGCGTCAGCGGTCAGCATCGCCCGCCTCCGCCGCTTCGGCCTCCATTTCCGCCGCCGCGTCCTCGATCGCCAGGCGCTCTGCCCGGCCCAGCCGCCGCGACAGCAGAACGCCCAGCGCGATCAGCCCCGCCCAGACCCCGAAGACGTAGAGCACCACCGCCGGGACGCCGGCGAGGGTCCCGCCGCCGACGAACAGCCCGGCGAAGGGCGGCATGATCAGGATCAGCCCCGCCGCCGGCAGGACCAGCGCGGCGTCGCGGAGCTTCTGGCGGTCCATGGGCACCGCCTCCCTAGCGCCCGGCCAGGCCGATCACGCAGTCGACCACGTCCTGGTTCGAGAAGGGCTTGGTGATGAACGCGGACACGCCCAGCGATTCGGCGACCTTGCGGTCCTTCTCCTGGCCCTTGGCGGTCAGCATCACGACCGGCAGATCGCTGAGGCGGCTGTCGCCCCGGACCGCCTTGAGCACGTCGTAGCCGTCCCGCTTGGGCAGCATCAGGTCCAGGATCATCACATCGGGCCGTATACCGCGCAGCGCCTCGATCGCGGCCTCGCCGTCATAGACGGCGCGGGCGCGGCAGCCGGCGCGCTCGAGAATGAACGTCAGCAGCTCGACGATGTTCGGTTCGTCCTCGGCGATCAGGACCTCGGTCGCCACATCCATTCCCTCCCGCTGGTCCGGGCGTTCTTGGCGCGCCCGGTTCGTTCCCTCGAAGTCTAGCGAACACGAAGTCGCGCCGGTACTCAATCCTCCCGCTCGCGCAGCACCGATTCCTCGCCGCGATGGATGCAGGCGCGGCGGGGGCATAGGCGGCAGGCCGGCCCGACCGCCGTCGCCATCTGCCGCTTCGCCAGATCCAGGCCGTCGCCGTAGACCGTGCGATCGGCATAGACCACATCGCAGGCCAGCATCACCGAGCGCAGGAACGGCTGTTCGTGAAACAGCCCCGGCTCGTGGCGGATGGTGCGGGCGACGAAAAGGTAGCGGCTGCCATTGGGAAACTCTGCCAGTTGCCGGATCACCCGGCCGGGCGTCTGGAAGACGCTGTAGAGCGGCCACAGCGAACAGCCATTGCCCGAGCGCGGGATCGGCAGGCCGGCGACGGGAAAGCGCTTGCTGATATGGCCCGAGGGATCGGCGCGGAAGAAGGCGAAGGGAATGCCCTCCGCGTCCGGCCGGCGCAGCGAGACCAGCCGCTGGAAGACCTGCTCGACGCTCGCGCCGTAGCGCTGGCGCAGCAGTTCCACGTCGTAGCGGAACCGCTCGGCGTCCTCCAGGAAGGCGTCATAGGGCGCCAGCATGGCGGCCGCGGTGTAGGAGGTCAGCGCCTCGAAGGCGCGGGTCCGCGCCTCGTCGCTGGACAGCAGTTCGTCGCGCGCCACCGCGGCCACGGCCGCCGCCTCCGACAGGCGCACCAGCAGCCGGGCGAGCTGGAAACGCCGCGTCGAGGCCGGCGCATTGTCGAGGAAGGTCAGCGTCCGGGCACCGGCGTCATAGTGGCAGAGATTGCGGAAGCGGCCGAGATCGGCTTCCAGCGCCGACTGGTGGCGTATCCCGACGCCGAAGCGCCGCTCGAGATGGCCGGCCAGCGCGCCGTCCTCCAGCGCGCCTTCGGGGCGGACGCGGCGGCGAAGGTCCGCCGCCAGGTCCTCCAGCGCCGGATAGTGGGACCGGTTCTGGATGATGAAGTCGTCGACCTCCTCGGCCGGCGAGAGCGAGCGCGGTCCCGCGTCGGCGGATCCGAAACGCTCGACCAGCTCCTGGGCGAGGGTCGAGAGCTCCCCGCTCTGGGAGAGTATGATGTCGACGAAACGCTGGCGCTGGGCGGCGGTCAGATCGTCGACATTGGTCAGGATCTCGGAGGTGGAGCGAACCGCCGCCGCATGGTTCAGCACCCGATGCACCGCACCGGCCAGCGCCGGATCCTGGGCCAGGCGGTCGCTCATCGCCGCAGCGTGCTGTTCCGCGTCGCGCCGGAGGCGCGCCAGGGCGAGCAGGGCGGCGGCCCAGTCCGGATGACGGCTGACCAGCAGGTTGGCGCTGTCGGGATCGATACGGAGGCCCGCCAGCGACGGGTCGGCCGCCAGCTCGCCGAGGCGCTCGATCAGGCGCCGCTCGGTGGTGCCCGTCAGGACGTCGAGGTGCAGCTCCAGGGCGTCCGCCAGCTTCTTCAGCAGACGGCCGCCGACCGCCCGCTTGTCGGCCTCGATCAGGTTCAGATAGGACGGCGAGATGCCGATGCGCTGGGCCAGCGCGACCTGCGTGACACCGAGCTCCTTGCGGCGCTGACGCACCCTGATCCCGACGGGTCCGGCCACCTGCATGACCCTGCTCCCCCCTGTCCCTGACGCCTCCTCGCAGTCAATTCTTTACAGAACAGCGTCGCTCCTGTTGGTGAATTTTACAAAATTATTAAAGCTTTTCAATGACTAATTGCCCGAATTGACCCGGTGTTTTACCAATTGGTGGGTCTGGATGCGCAGATCCGGGCGACAAGAGCAAGTCGTTTCAAACGATATCCCCACGGGAGGGAACCCAATGAAGATCATCGACAAGAGCCTGTCGCGGCGCAGCCTGCTGAAGACCGGCACGGCGCTCGGCGCCGGCGCCATCGTGGCGCCGACGATTTTCTCCAGCCAGGCCTGGGCGGCCGGCTACACCAACGAACCGAAGGGCGGCACCGTGACCTTCGGCTTCAACGTGCCGCAGACGGGCGCCTATGCCGACGAGGGGGCGGACGAGCTGCGCGCCTACCAGCTGGCGGTCGAGCACATCAACGGCGAAGGCGACGGCGGCATGCTGAACACCTTCTCGTCGAAGGCGCTGCAGGGCAACGGCATCAACGGCAAGAAGGTCGTGTACGTCACCGGCGACACCCAGACCAAGTCCGACGCCGCCCGCGCATCGGCCAAGCGGATGATCGAGAAGGACGGCGCCATCATGATCACCGGCGGCTCATCGTCGGGCGTGGCGATCGCCGTCCAGGGTCTCTGCCAGGACGCCGGCGTCATCTTCATGGCCGGCCTGACGCACTCCAACGACACCACCGGCAAGGACAAGCGCGCCAACGGCTTCCGCCACTTCTTCAACACCGAGATGTCGGGCGCCGCGCTCGGCCCGGTGCTGAAGAACAATTTCGGCACCGACCGCAGGGCCTATCACCTGACGGCCGACTACACCTGGGGCTGGTCGCAGGAAGGCTCGATCAAGAAGTACACCGAGCAGCTCGGTTGGGAGACGGTCGCGGCCGTCCGCACCCCGCTCGGCGCGGGCGACTTCTCGCAGTACATCACGCCGGTGCTGAACTCCGGCGCCGACGTGCTGGTGCTGAACCACTACGGCCGCGACATGGTCAACTCGCTGACCCAGGCGGTCCAGTTCGGCCTGCGCGACAAGCAGGTCAACGGCAAGGACTTCGCCATCGTCGTCCCGCTCTACAGCCGCCTGATGGCCCAGGGCGCGGGCGAGAACGTCAAGGGCATCTTCGGCTCGACGAACTGGCACTGGTCGCTGCAGGACGAGGGCTCGCAGGCCTTCGTCAAATCCTTCGGCCAGAAGTACGGCTTCCCGCCGAGCCAGGCCGCGCACACCACCTACTGCCAGGCCATCCTCTACGCCGACGCCTGCCAGCGCGCCGGCTCCTTCCGGCCCTCCGAGGTCGGCAAGGCGCTCGAGGGCTTCGAGTTCGACGGGCTCGGCAACGGCCCGACGGAATACCGCGCCGAGGATCACCAGTGCTTCAAGGACGTGCTGGTCGTGAAGGGCAAGGAGAACCCGTCGTCCAAGTTCGACGTTCTCGAGGTCGTCGAGGTCACGCCGCGCGCGCAGGTCGAATATCCGGCCAGCATGCTGGGCGGCGAGCTCGGCCCGTACAATGACGGCTCCGCCTAAGAAGAGCCTTCCTCCTCTCCAGAACTGGCAAGGTTGCTCCGGCGTTTCGCCGGAGCAACCTGCTCTTTCCGACCGAAGGGCCCACCGATGGACGTGATCCTGCTGCAGTTGCTGAACGGCCTGGACAAGGGCGGCGCCTACGCGTTGATCGCGCTGGGCCTGACCATCATCTTCGGCACCCTGGGCGTGGTGAACTTCGCCCATGGCGCGCTGTTCATGCTGGGCGCCTTCTGCGCAGTCAGCGTCCAGGCGCTGCTGGGCCTGGAGAAGATCGCCCTGCACCCGACCGAAAAGACCGCATGGGGTTCGCCGGTGGAGATCCGCACACCCTATGTCGAGGATCTGCTGGGCGATTTCGGCCTGCTGCTGCTCGACTACTCCGTACCCGCGTCGATCATCATCGCCATACCGATCATGCTGCTGATCGGCATCGCCATGGAACGCGGGCTGATCCGCTTCTTCTACAAGCGCCCGCACGCCGAACAGATCCTGGTCACCTTCGGCCTCGCCATCGTGCTGCAGGAGATCGTCAAGGCGCAGTTCGGCGCCAACCCGATACCTCAGCCGGCGCCGGACGCGGCCCAGGGCATGCTGGACTTCGGCGCCGCCATCGGCTTCGACGCCGGCAACGTGGTCTACCCCACCTGGCGTCTGGTCTACTTCCTGTTCTCGCTGGGCGTGATCGGAGCCGTGTTCGCCTTCCTGCAGTTCACCACCTTCGGCATGGTCGTCCGCGCCGGCATGGCCGACCGGGAGACCGTCGGCCTGCTGGGCATCGACATCGACCGCCGCTTCACCATCGTCTTCGGCATCGCGGCCATCGTCGCCGGGCTCGCCGGCGTCATGTACACGCCCATCCTCAGCCCCGACTACCACATGGGCATGGACTTCCTGGTCCTCAGCTTCGTTGTCGTCGTCGTCGGCGGCATGGGCTCGCTCCCCGGCGCGGTCACCGCCGGCTTCGTACTGGGTATCCTGCAGTCCTTCGCCTCGATGAACGAGGTCAAGGACATCCTCCCCGGGATCGACCAGATCATCATCTACCTGATCGCCGTCGTGATCCTTCTTGTCCGTCCACGCGGCCTGATGGGCCGCAAGGGCGTCATGGAGGGCTGAGCCAATGACGACCGTCACCGAAAGCTCGCCCCGCGGCGACCTGATCCTGCTGATCTGCTTCGCCGCCTTCGTGCTGGCGGGGCCGATCATCCTGCAGCCCTTCGGCGCCGGCTATCCGGACCTGCTGCAGAAGTTCGCGATCTACGGCCTGTTCGCCATGGGCTTCAACATCCTGTTCGGCCTGACCGGCTATCTCTCCTTCGGTCACGCCGCCTTTCTGGGCGTCGGCTCCTACACCGCGGTCTGGACCTTCAAGCTGCTCAGCATGAACCCGATTCCGGCGATCATCCTCGCCACCCTGCTGGGCGGCGCCTTCGCCGCGCTGATCGGCTACATCTCGCTCAGGCGGTCCGGCATCTACTTCTCCATCCTGACGCTGGCCTTCGCGCAGATGTGCTACAACCTGGCCTATTCGGTGCTGACGCCGATCACCAATGGCGAGACGGGGCTGCAGCTCACCCAGTCCGACCCGCGCGTGCTCGACGTCGCCTTCGGCCGCGACTACGGCGCGGTGCTGCCGTCCTCGGACCTCTTCGGCATCGACATGACCGGCTATCCGGGCTTCTACTTCTGCGGCGTCATCCTGATCATCTGCTTCTACATCTCGATGCGTATATTCCGCTCGCCCTTCGGCATGATGCTGCGTGCGGTCAAGTCCAACCAGAACCGCATGAACTACACCGGCCTGAACACCCGGCCCTACGCGCTCACCGCCTTCGTCATCTCGGGCATGTATGCCGGTCTTGCCGGCGGGCTGCTGGCGGTCACCGACCCGCTTGCAGGCGCCGAGCGCATGCAGTGGACGGCCTCCGGCGAAGTCGTGCTGATGACCATCCTCGGCGGCTCCGGCACGCTGCTCGGCCCGGTCCTGGGCGCAGGCCTCATCAAGTACTTCGAGAACATCTTCTCCGCCTTCAATGACCAGATCCTGGCGGCCGTCTTCGGCTTCCTGCCCGACGGCCTTCGGGACGTCCTGGTTTCCCTCTCCGCCCTGTTCGTCGGCGAGGGCTGGCACCTGACGCTGGGCGTGCTGTTCATGGTGATCGTGATCTTCCTGCCCGGCGGCCTGATGGAAGGTTTCTCGCGGCTGCGCCGGCTGATCGTGACGCGCACGGGCCGGAACGGCGACGCCGCCGCGCCGCAAGCCGCCGAATAGGGAGCGGCAGCGATGAGCATTCTCAAGGTCACGGACGTCAACAAGTCCTTCGCCGGGCTGAAGGCCCTGGACGCGGTCAACCTGGAAGTCGAGGCGGGCAAGGTCCACGCCATCATCGGCCCCAACGGCGCCGGCAAGTCGACGCTGCTCAACTGCTTCGTCGGCCGACTGATGCCGGATACGGGTTCGGTGGACTTCGACGGCACCTCGCTGCTCGGCATCAAGCCACACCAGATCAACCAGGCCGGCGTGGCGCGCGTATTCCAGACGCCCGAGCTGTTCACCGAGATGTCGGTGCTGGAAAACGTGATGATTCCGGCCTTTGCGAAGTTCGACGGCGCCTTCCGCATCAACGCCTGGGGTTCCATCCGGGCCCGTGCGGAAATCCGCGAAAGGGCGGAAAGCGTGCTGGCCGATATCGGACTGATCGACCACAAGGACGAGATCGTCGCCAGCCTTTCGCGGGGCGACAAGCGCCGGGTGGAAATGGCGATGTGCCTGGTGCAGGAGCCGAAGCTGCTGCTGCTGGACGAACCGACCGCCGGCATGTCGCGCGCGGACACGAACAATACCGTCGAACTGCTGCAGAAGGTCGGCACCCACATCACCAAGGTGGTCATCGAGCACGACATGCACGTTGTCTTCAGTCTCGCCGACCGCATCAGCGTGATGGCCCAGGGCACGGTGATCGCCGAGGGCCGGCCCGAGGAAATCAGGGGCAATCCGAAGGTACAGGAAGCCTATCTGGGAGGATCGCACCATTGAGCGCGACTGAAACCAACGCCCAGCGGCCCGCCGCGGCGCCGGAACGCGCCTATTTCTCCTGCCGGAACCTGGAGGGCTATTACGGCGAGAGCTACATCGTCCAGAAGGTCAGCTTCGACATCCGCGAGGGCGAAGTGCTGGCGCTGCTGGGCCGCAACGGGGCCGGCAAGACCTCGACGCTGCGCACCATCGCCCGCCTCGACAGCCCGCAGCTCGTCAGCGGCGAGATCTGGCTCGAGGACAAGGCGCTGCACCGGATGCGGGCCTATCAGGCCTCGCGCTTCGGCGTCGGCCTGGTGCCGGAGGACCGGCGCATCATCGCCGGCCTCACTGTCGAGGAGAATCTGAAGCTGGCGCAGATCGCCGAGCCCGTCGGCTGGTCGCTGGAGCGGATCTACGGACATTTCCCCCGCCTCGCCGAGCGCCGCCGCCAGGAAGCCGTGACCCTCTCGGGCGGCGAGCAGCAGATGCTGGCCGTGGCCCGCGCCCTGGCGCGCGAGGTCAAGCTGCTGCTGCTGGACGAGCCCTATGAGGGACTGGCGCCGGTAATCGTCCAGGAGATCGAGAAGATCGTGGCCGAGATCAAGGAGCTGGGCATCACCACCGTCATCGTCGAGCAGAACGCGGTCGCCGCCCTGGAACTGGCCGACCGCGCCATCATCCTGGACATGGGCCAGGTCGCCTATGCCGGCACCGCCGCGGAGGTTCTCGACAACGCGGAGCTCAGGCAGGAATACCTGGCCATCTGATCGGAGGTCGTCATGCCGGCGCGGAAACCGCAAGCCGAAGCGCGGGCCGCCAGCCTGGAGGACGATTTCGTCACTCCACTGACCACGATCCGCGGTCTGCTGGAGATCCTGCGCGACTGCCCTGACCTGCCGCCCTCGGAGCGGCGGCGCTTCATCGACATGGCGCTGACCGACTGCGCGCGCCTGGACCGCGGCATCGAGCGCCTGTTGATCGACGAGGGCTAGAGAACCCGGTCTGACGGCACCTCGAGGCGCACCGTGGTGCCGACGCCGACCGTGCTGTCGATGTCCAGCGCGATCCGGTGCAGATCGCAGAACTTGCGCGCCAGCGGCAGCCCCAGGCCATAGCCCTGGTTCTCCTTCGACGCCACCTGACTGGCCCGGGCGAAGGGGCGGAAGATACGCTCCATGTCCTCTTCGGGAATGCCGACGCCGTCGTCGGCCACCGTGATCGCCATGCGCGCGCCGTCCGTCCGGCCGGCCCCGATCCGGATCTCACCGCCGTCCTCGCTGTACTGCACGGCGTTGGAGATCAGGTTGATGAAGATCTGGCGCAGCATCCGCGCGTCCGCCCGCACCCGGGGCAGATCCCGGGGCACGGCGACACGCACGGTCTTGCGCTCGCGCCGGGCGCGCGGCTCCAGCATGCGCACCGCGCCGTCGAGTTCGGCGGCGACGTCGACGGCTTCCTCGTGCAGTTCGACGACGCCGGCCTCGATTCTGGACAGGTCGAGGATCTCGTTGATCAGCGCCAGCAGGTGCTGGCCGCTGACATGGATGTCCCGGGCGTAGTCGACATAGCGTTCCTGTCCGACCGGGCCGAACATCTCGCCGCCGATCAGCTCGGCGAAGCCGATAATGGCGTTCAGCGGCGTGCGCAGTTCGTGGCTCATGTTCCAAAGGAACTCGGACTTGGCGCGGTTGGCCGCCTCGGCCGCCTCGCGCGCCGCGATCAGATCAGCCTGGGCGCGCTTGCGTTCGGTGATGTCCTGGATGGTGACGTTGAACAGCCAGTGTCCGTCGAGCTTCAGCTTGGAGATCGAGGCCTCGGCCGGAAATTCGGCGCCGTCGCGCCTGAGCCCGATTATCTCGCCGCGCAGGTTCATCGGGCGGCTGACGATGTCGGAGCGCGCGAATTCGGCCATGCGCTTTTCGTGAAGACCGCGGAACCGCCCGGGCATCAGCCGTTCCACCCGCTGGCCCAGCATCTCCTCTTCCGCATAGCCGAACAGCCGCTGCGCGCCCTTGTTGAAGATCCGGATGCGGCTCGCCTCGTCCACGGACATGATCGCCTCCGGCGCGATATCGAGGATTCCGGCCAGGCGCTGTTCCGCCCGCTCCAGATCCCGCCAGGCCTTCTTTCTCTCGGTGATGTCATAGATGGTCGCCTGCACCGCCAGACGCCCTTCCCATTCGATCGTGCGGGCGCGGTTCTCGACCCAGATCATGGAGCCGTCTCGGCGCATGGCGCGGAGTTCGTATTCCTCCGGCGCAGGTTCGCCCATGAGCCGCGCCTGCCGATAGCCCTCCAGCCGGCTTCTCTCCTCGGGCCAGAAGAGCTCGTGAATCGAGGCCAGTTCCAGCAGCTCTTCATGGTTTTCGTAGCCGAGAATCTCGGCCATTTTCGGGTTGGCGAAGACGATCCTGCCATCGACATGAACCATGACGCCCTGGAGCGAACCTTCGATGATATCGCGGAACCGCCGGTCGCTCTCGGCGACGCGGCGCTCCATCTCGACCAGATGCGAGATCTCACGGCCAACGCCGCGATAGCCAATGAAGGCGCCCGCCCGGTTGAAGACCGGCTTCCCGTCGATACTGAAATGGGCGATGGCGTCGTTCTCGACGCGGCGCGCATAGCGGAAATCCCGGAAGGCCTCGCGCCGGTCCAGCGTCCGCCGGTGGTTCAGCCAGAACGGCGCCTCCGGCGGCTCGACCGCGCCCGGCACCTCCCAGCGCCGGAGACCGACAAACTCGTCGACGCGCAGCAGCGTGTGTTCACCCACCGGATTGCCGACATAGACGAAGCGATGGTCCGCATCGGTTTCCCAGTACCAGTCCGCAAACGCCTCCATGACGTCGGCGAAACGCCGCTCGATCGCCTCGATACGGCGCAACTGTTCGCGGTCCTGAAGCACCCGATGAACCAGAACGAACCCGCCCGCGGCAATGGACGTGACCTCGGCTTCGATACGCATCGCCGCGGATTCGAACAGCCGCGCCCCCTCGCCGGCTTCATCGGCTTCCGGAAAACAGGTCCGGCAAAAGGCCCCGGCATCGCCGACAAGGCCCAGGCGGTGGACATGGTCCGCCAGGTTCTGCGCCATCGCACCGTAGTCGAGGCCGACCAGCATGAGGTGGCGGGGGAGCGCGTGGATCTCTCGGAAGCGGTCGTTGGAGAAGCCGACCCTGCCGTCCGCGCCGACAACGACGATCCCGGATTCGGCGCTGCCGGCGCCCGGGCGATGCTGTCCGATATGATCGAAAAAGTCCAAGTCCCAGCCGTCCGACAATTCATCCACGACCATGCACGACCCAACGGGAATTGACGAGTATTCCTCCCGTCAACGTTGAGTTCGTCTCTTAACTGACGACATCCGGGTTAAGAAAGAACTTAGTCCACACCGGCCCCTCACGCTGTCGTGATCGGCCGCGCCGGGGCCGCGGCCATGGCCGTGGCTAGAAGAACGCCATGGTGCGGATCTCGATGCTTTGCCGGGGCTTGCGGTCCGGCGGCGAGTTCGGGTCGTCGAAGGCGCTGTGGCCCATGAAGCGCGCCCGGCCGTCGGTCTCGCTGTCGTAGGTCTTCAGCAGCAGCGCCTGATCCGGCGCCATGCCCGGAAAGTAGCGCCAGCGGTGGCCGGGCGAGTGGCGCAGCGTGTAGATCTCGCCGTCGCGGTCACGATATTTGAGATGCATCACCAGGAAGTCCTCGTCAGGCACGCTCCGCGCGTCGCACAGCCCCAGCGGGAACTCCTCGACCGGATCGTAGAGGGGCTTCCAGACATTGTAGAACGCCACGCGCCGCGCCAGCAGCGCATCCGCCTCGCCGCCCATGATGTCGCGCACCCGCTGCGGGCCCGACCGGGGGGTGAAGTCGCAGTGCGCGAGGAACACCACAGGGCGCTGCACCTCCGTCTGCGTGCGGATGTCCTGGGAGCGCTTGCGGCGCAGCGTGTGGTCGAAGACCACCACCTGCCGCGCGCCGGTATGGCGCTTCACGAAGTCGACGGCCTGCGGATAGAACGCGGCGCGGACCGTCTCGTCATTCTCGAAGGCGTCGAAGCCGCCCTCGAAGGGATGGATCTCGAAGCCCTCCACGTCGGCGGACAGCCGGTCCGCCTGCGGCCAGGCGTCCTCGACAAGGACACTTCGGCGGTCCTGGCCGGCGGGACGGAAGTTCTCCCGCACCTCCGGCTCGTAGAAGTAGTAGCCGATGGGCCCGCCATCCTCGCTGGAATAGTTCATCACCGTCTCGACTGTCGCGGCCTCCCCGGCCGCCGTCGCGGTTCCTTGCGTTTCGGTCATCTGCTCTCCGGCCTCCCCTGCCGTTGCGCGTCCCGTCCTAGCATGGCGCCGCCGGCCGTGCACGCCCGCGCCTAGTCGTCCCGGGTGGTCCAGACCGGCAGCACCGAGCCTCTCAGATCCGCGGCGATCACATCGGGCGCCCGCGCCGGCGTCTCGGCGGCGTGCAGGGGCGTGATGCCGAATCCCTCCAGCAGCAGGCGCAGATAGCCGATCTTGATGGCGAAGTTGACCTGCTCCACATCGCCGCCCTTCAGATGGGAGACGGAGACGGCAACGACATTGCCGTGGCGGTCGACCACGGGGCCGCCGCTGCTGCCGGGCTGGGTCGCCGCCGAATGCTGCAGCCGCGTGGGGTCGCCCTTGTCGCCGTTCTGGCCGTTCACCACGCCCGTGGTGACCTTCATCTTCTCGCCCAGCCGGCGGGCCAGGGGATAGCCCAGTACGGTCACCTCTGCCCCGTCGGGATAGGCCGGGCCGGCCGCCAGCGGCAGGGGCGGGCCGAGAATGTCGGGATTCTCTACCTCCAGCACGGCCAGATCCATGCGCTCGTCGGCGATGATCACGCGGGCCGGCCGCCAGGGGCCCTCGCGGAAGCCGACGCGGATCTCGGCGGCGTCCTTGATGACGTGAAAATTGGTGACCACGTGGCCCTCGGCGGTCGCCACCCAGCCGGTGCCGTTGTGCAGCGGCTCCCGATCGAAGTCGATCCGCGGTCCCAGCCGGACATAGCGCACTGCGCCCTCGGGCCCGTTCAGGGCGACCAGGTTCTCGCGCTCGACGCGCCAGACGATATCGGCGCGGGCGCGGTCGTCGCGGAACAGCGGTCCGCTGGCCAGGTCTTCCTCCAGCAGTTCCATCTCGAACTTGATCTCGCCGGCGCGCCAGGCCCCGTTCTTCGGGGCCTCCAGCACCATGGCGTGGTAGATCCGGCCCGGCGCCTCCAGGTTGCGGTAGATGCCGACCAGCATCTGGCCGTCATGGCGCCGCCAGACACCCTCGACCGGATCGGGCGGGCGACGGCGGATGAATTTCTCGAACACGTCGGCACGCCGCGGCACGGTGCGCTCGGCCTCCACGATCTCGGCGCGGTCGCTCAGAACCTCCGGCCAGATCACGGAGACGACGGGGACGTGCCGCCGGGCGGCCTCCTGCTGCAGCGCCGCGTCCAGTTCTGCAGCGAGGACGTCCCGGGCGGCCTCGCCAGCGCCCCCGGCGCCCAGCATCTCCACATGGAAGGTCACGCCGCCCTGACGGCCGAAGGAGGCGCGCAGAAGCCGCGGCTCCACCAGGCCGAGCATGAAGGCGCCTTCCGGCGTGACGTGGGTGAAACGGACGACCTGCCGAACCTGGTCGTGCTGATGGTCGGCCACACGGTAGCGCAGCACCTCGGCGGCCAGTTCCGCGGCCTCGGCAAGGGTCAGCGCCCAGGCCTTCGCCACCATTTCCCCTGGCTGGACGGACGGCGCGGCGGCGCCCGCCGGCGGCTTCTCGACGGCAAGGGCCTGGATGGGCGGGACGAGGGCGAGAATGATCGCGGACAGCATCGCACGCGGGAAGCGGAACATGGCCGGGCACTCGAGAGGACTTCGGGTCGGCACGGAGTCTAGCACGGGCCCCGGTTCCGGCGTGTGACGGATTTAACGCTTCTGGAACACCGCGCGGCGCCCGGCGGGTCAGTGCGACCGCGCCGCCCTGACGATCTCGCCCACCAGTTCGCGTTCCGCGATCGGCTTGGCGACATAGCCGTCCATGCCCATGGCCAGATAGCGCTCGCGGTCGCCCATCATCGCATCGGCGGTCAGCGCCAGCACCGGCACCTTGCGCCAGGGCGCGTCCGCCTGGCGGATCCGGCTGATCGTCTCCGGCCCGTCCATGACCGGCATGTGCACGTCCAGCAGGACGATGTCGAAGGGCTCGGCCGACAGCCGGTCCAGCGCCTCCTGGCCGTTGCCGGCCTCCGTCACCGCACAGCCATAGGGCTCGAGATAGAGACTGGCGACCTTGCGGTTGACCAGATGATCGTCGACCAGCAGCACGCGCAGGCCGCGGCAGCGTTCCGGGTCGATGGGCTGGCCCGTCTCGTCGACCATGCCCATGTCCTGCAACGGCCGCGAGGGGATGACGGGGTCGGCGCGGAAGCTGAGCCGGAAGGTCGAACCCCGGCCCGGCGTACTCTCGGCGACGCAGTCGCCGCCCATCATCCGCGCCAGTCGGCGGGTGATGGAGAGTCCGAGGCCGGTGCCGCCGTGCTTGCGGGAGGTGGACGAGTCGGCCTGGGTGAAGGGATGGAACAGGCGCGCCAGCGTCTCTTCCTCCATGCCGCAGCCGCTGTCGCTGACCTCTATCTGGATCATCGGCTCGCCGTCGTCGCCCGTTTCCGTGGTGACGACGATCTGGACCCGGCCCTTCTGGGTGAACTTGATGGCGTTGGAAATCAGGTTGTTGGCGCACTGGCGCACGCGCACGGGATCGAACACGACGCGCTTCGGCAGGTCGGCGTCCAGCATCAGCGACAGGGTCAGGCCCTTCTCGTCGGCGCCCGGCTGCCAGAGGCGGCGCAGGCCGCGCATGACGTCGCCCAGGTCGCCGTCGCGCGGGTCGATGTCCAGCCGGCCGGCCTCGATCTTGGAGAGGTCGAGCACGTCGTTCAGCAGGTCCATCAGCATCTGACCCGACTCGGCGATGGTCTCCGCCTGGCGCTTCTGATCGGGCGGCAGGTTCGCCTTGCACAGCATCTGGGACATGCCGAGGATGCCGTTCAGTGGCGTGCGGATCTCGTGGCTGATATTGGCAAGGAAGGCGGACTTGGTCTCATTGGCGGCCTCGGCGGCCCTGCGCGCCTCCTCCAGCTCCTTCTCGCGCGCCCGGAGTTCGGTGATGTCGACGGAGATGGCGACGCGGCGGCCCTCGCTCATCTCGCGGAAGCGGGTGCGCACGATGCGGCCGTTCTGGGTCTCCAGGTCGACCGTCTCGCCCGCCTGGAGGGTATCGGTAAGACGCCGGACGATCTTCTCCGCCTTTTCCGCCGGGATGTCGGGGCGGGTCTCGCGGATGCCGCGGCGGTTGGCTTCCAGGAAGGTGCCGCCCTTCGACAGGGTGTCGAAGGCAATGGGGAAGCGGTTGAGAGACTCCCGGTTCGCGACCAGAGGCCGGAAGTCCTTGTCGTAGAGGGCGAAGCCGTCCGGCATGCAGTCCAGCGCCTCGAGCAGGACCGGCACCATATGCGCCAGCTTGTCGGCATCATTGTACATATCCGGGTCCATCGTCCTTGTGGGCCATGGACGAAAGCTAGGATACCGACCTTAAATATTTCTGAATTGTGACGCTTGGACGGGCAGTTGCCCGGAGTGCCGGCGCGCGCCGCCCGCTTTTCGTGCATCGGCCCTACCGGCGCAGGGCGCTCAGTCGGCCGCCTGGTCGTGGTCGGCCGCCTCGATCTCCCTGAGCTTGCGGTAGAGCGTCGAGCGGCCGATCTCCAGCCGCCGGGCGACCTCTGACATCTGGCCGCCATAGCGGTCGATGGCGTTGCGGATGATGTCGAGTTCCACCTCGGCCAGCGGCCGCGCATGGCCCTGCGCATCCAGCAGGCCGACGCAGTCCGGCCGTTCGGCGAACGTGATGCCGATTTCGGCATCGGCGGTCCGGCGCGGCCGATGCCCGGCGCCCGTGAGCTGCGGGAAGTCGTCCAGCGTCAGCATCTCGCTCTCCGCCAGAACGATGGCGCGGAAGATGGTGTTCTCCAGCTGCCGGACATTGCCGGGCCAGTCATGGCTTTCCAGCAGTTCCATGGCTTCCGGCGCGACGCCCCGGATCGGCTTGTTCTCGCTCGCCGCGAAGGTGCGGGTGAAATGCTCGACCAGCAGGGGGATGTCGCCGACCCGGTCGCGGAGCGGGGGAATCAGGATCGGATAGACGTTGAGGCGGTAGTAGAGATCCTCGCGGAAGCCGCCTTCCCGGACCATTTCCGCCAGATCCCGGTTGGTGGCGGAGATCAGCCGGATGTCGACCTTGACCGGGCTGGCGGCGCCGACGGGATCGACCTCGCCCTGCTGCAGGGCGCGGAGCAGCTTGACCTGCATGTCCAGCTTGAGCTCGCCGATCTCGTCGAGAAACAGCGTGCCGCCGGAGGCTTCCTGGAACTTGCCCATATTGCGGTGCGTCGCGCCGGTGAAGGCCCCCTTCTCGTGGCCGAACAGCACGCTCTCCACCAGGTTCTCCGGAATCGCGCCGCAGTTGACCGTGACGAAGGGCCGGCGCGCGCGTTCGCTGGAGCCCTGGATGGCGCGGGCAACCAGCTCCTTGCCGACGCCCGATTCGCCCTCGATCAGGATGGGAATGGTGGAGGCGGCGGCGCGCTTCGACAGGTCGATGACCGATGTCATCGCCGGGCTCCGCGCCACCAGGTCGTCGAATCCGAGCTCGCCGGAAATCTTCCGGGTCAGCCGCGAGATCTCGCCGGTCAGCGTCTTCAGCTTCAGCGAGTTCTCCAGCGTGACCCGGATACGTTCGGGCGAGGCGGGCTTGACCAGAAAGTCGGAGGCGCCGGCGCGCATCGCCTTCACCACCGTGTCGACGCCGCCATGGGCGGTAAGCACGACGACGGGCAGGTCGGGATGCTGCGGCCGGACGCGCTCCAGCACCTCCAGGCCGTCGATCTCCGGCATCGCCAGGTCCAGCAGCACCACGTCGATGTCGCCGCGGCGGCCCTGCGTCAGGCGTTTCAGCGCCTCGGCGCCGCCGGTCGCCTTCTCGACCCGGAACTCGGCCTTCGCCACGACGCTCTCGAGCAGCCGCAGCTGGGTCGGATCATCGTCGACGATCAGTACGGTCTTCGCCATGCCGGTCCCCGGGCCATGCCATTCTGGAACAGGCTAGCATCGATACACCGCTGTATCAATCTGACACATCGCCGGGCGACCATTGAACGCGCCGGTTCCTGATGCATGGCGCCCGCCTGCACTCTATGTTCCGGGAAATGCCGGGCGGCAATGCCGAGATGCCGGCCGGAGACCCCTCACGGATCACGGAGGACGCGCCCCATGGCGGTCGATCCATCCAGCATGAGCTGGGAAGACAAGGTCAGGATGATGGCGGAGACCAGCGAAGGGCAGTTCCGCGCGCTGGGACTGTCGCTGGTCGAGGCCTCGAAGGAACGGGTCACGGTGAAGCTGCCCTGGCAGGAGAAGCTGATCGGCGATCCGAAGGAGCGGGTGCTGCATGGCGGCGCCATCACCACGCTGATCGATTCCGCCTGCGGCTACGCGCTGTTCACTCATCTGCGCGAACTGGCCGATATCGCCACGCTGGACCTGCGCATCGACTACCTGAAGCCCGCGGCGCCGGAAAGGGACGTCTTCGCCACCGGCGAGGTCTATCGCATGACCCGCTCCATCGCCTTCATCCGGGCCAGCGCCTACCAGGCGGAAGGCGATCCCATCGCCAACGCCGTAGCCACCTTCATGCTGGGGGCGAACGCCCCGAAATACGCCGCACGGGAGAAGACAGAATGAGCATCGCCGACGCCGTGGCCCGCGCCCGCGAGACCGGAGAGTATCAGGATGTGCTGGAATCGATCCCCTACATGGCCTTTCTCGGCCTGAGGGTGGATCACGACGAGAACGGCCCCATCGTGCGCATGCCGGGCAGCGACCACATCATCGGCAACCCCGTGCTGCCGGCGATCCATGGCGGCGTGGTCGGCGCCTTCCTGGAATCGGCGGCCATCATCCACCTGATCTGGGCCCATGAAAGCCGTCAGGTACCGAAGATCATCAACCTGACGGTCGAGTATCTGCGTTCGGCGCGGGTGGTGGAAACCTTCGCCCAGGCGACCATCACCAAGCATGGCCGGCGGATCGCCAATGTCCGCATCGAGGCCTGGCAGGCCGATCGCGCCAAGCCGGTGGCGGCAGCCCACGCCCACTTCCTGCTGCCCGCCGAGGAGGATTGACGCCATGCGCCTGGTGGTCGAACCGCGCCCCGAATGGCGGCGCTTTCCGGCTGTCGACATGGCCGGCATGCAGCAGCTGGAGGATACCCTGCCGCATATCCGGTCGCTGGGCATCCGCATCATGTCGCTGGACGGGCCGGTCGCGGTCTCGCGCCTGCCCTATGCCGACCGGCTGGTGGGCGATCCCGACACCGGGGTCCTGCACGGCGGAGCCATCACCACGCAGATCGACAATCTCTGCGCCGTGGCCATGCATTCGGCCATCGGCCATTACGTGCCCTGCGTGACCATCGATCTCAGGGTGGAGTATCTGAAGCCGGCGACCCCCGGCCATGACGTGATCGCGAAGGCCGAATGCCGCCGCGTCACCCGCCAGGTCGCCTTCATATCCGCCGCCGCCTATCACGACGAGAACGATCCCATTGCCTTGGCCAGCTGCACGTACATGCTGTTGCCGGAGCGGGAAAGCTCCATGTATGAAACCGGAGGAAAACAATGAACGAGATGTCCGCGCTGCCCGCATGGGATCTGCGGGATCTCTACCAGGGGGTCGACGATCCTGCCATCGACGCGGACTTCGGCTGGTGCGAGGCCGAGGCCGACCGGCTGCGCGCCGACCTCAACGGCCGCATCGCCGACGCTGCCGGCGATGTCCTGGCCCAGGGCATCGCGCGCTACGAGGCGCTGCAGGACCGCTTCGGGCGGCTGATGGCGTTCTCCTTCCTCAACTACTGCACCGACATGCAGGACGGCGCCCGGGTGCGCTTCTTCCAGGCGACGCAGGAGAAGGTGAACCGGATCACGGCAAAACTCCTGTTCTTCTCCATCGAGATCAATCACCTGGAGGAGGACGACCTGCAGGCGCGCATCGCCGCCTCGCCCGCGCTGGCCCACTACGCGCCCTGGCTGCGCGACCTCAGGACCATGCGCAAGCACGTGCTCTCCGACGAACTGGAGCGGCTGTTCCACGAGAAATCCATCACCGCCTACAGCGCCTGGACGCGGCTGTTCGACCAGACCATGGCCGGGCTGGTCTTCACCGTCGGCGGCAAGGAGATGCCGTCGCAGGACGCCATCAACCTGCTTTCCAACCGTGACCGCAAGGTCCGTCAGGAAGCGGCGGCGGAAATCTCCCGCGTGCTGGGCGAAAATATCCGGCTGTTCGCCCTGATCACCAACACGCTGATCCGCGACAAGCAGACCGAGGACGAATGGCGCGGCATCGCGCAGCCCGAATACGGCCGCCACATGATGAACCAGGTGGAGCCGGAGGTGGTCGACGCGCTGCGCGACGCCGTCTTCGACAGCTTTCCGCGGCTCTCGCACCGCTACTACGCGCTGAAGGCGAAGTGGCTGGGTCTGGAGAAGCTGGAGCATCACGACCGCAACGCGCCGCTGCCCGACAATGACGACGCGCAGATCCCGTGGAACGAGGCGGTGGAGACCGTGCTCAACGCCTATGGCCGCTTCTCCGGCGGACTGGCCGACGTGGCCCGGAGCTTCTTCGACAAGCCCTGGATCGACGCCGCGCCGAAGGCGGGCAAGTCCCCCGGCGCCTTCGCCCACCCGGTGGTGCCGAGCGCGCATCCCTATCTGCTGATGAACTATCAGGGGAAGGTCAGGGACGTCATGACCCTGGCCCACGAACTGGGTCACGGCTGCCATCAGGTGCTGGCGGCGAAGCAGGGCCCGTTGATGTGCGACACGCCCCTGACGCTGGCGGAGACCGCATCCGTGTTCGGCGAGATGCTGACCTTCCAATCCATGCTGGCCGGCGCGGAAAACCCGGCCCGGCGTCGGCTGATGCTGGCTTCCAAGGTCGAGGACATGATCAACACCGTGGTCCGCCAGACCGCCTTCTACGAGTTCGAGCGCCGCCTGCACCGCAAGCGCCGCGACGGCGAGCTGGCGCCGGAGGAGATCGGTGGGGTCTGGCTGGAGGTGCAGCGCGAGAGCCTGGGACCCGTCTTCCACCTGGGCGAAGATTACGGCGTCTACTGGGCCTACATCCCGCATTTCGTGCACACGCCGTTCTACGTCTACGCCTACGCTTTCGGCGACTGCCTGGTGAACGCGCTCTACCAGACCTACCAGGCCGAACCGGAAGGCTTCCAGGAGAAGTACCTGGAAATGCTGTCGGCCGGGGGCACGCTGCGCCACCGCGACCTGCTGCAGCCCTTCGGCCTGGACGCCAGCGACCCGAAGTTCTGGCAGCGCGGCCTGACGCTGATCGAAGGCTTCATCGACGAGCTGGAGGCGATGCAGGGGCCCGTCCCGGCTACCTGATAGTACGCTTGCGTACCATCGGGCGGCTCGCCATACTGCCGCCCGCTCCGAGCAGACCCTGGGGAGGGGACGTGACCGAGGAAAGCGACGTGGTGAAGACCGGCCGTGACGGGCCGGTCTTCCGCATCACCATCAATCGGCCGGACCGGCGCAATGCGCTGAACGACCATGTCACCGGCGGCATCGCTGCGGCGCTGAAGGCCGCACAGGCCGACGACGAAGTCCGCGCCATCGTGCTCACCGGCGCGGGCGACAAGGTGTTCTGCGCCGGCGGCGATCTCTCGCCCCAGCCGGACGGCAGCCCGTTCAGGACGGATCCGGCCCGGCCGCAGCTCAAGCTGACCGAGATGTTCGAGGCCTTCGAGGCCTGTACCCTGCCGATCATCGCCCGGGTCAACGGCCATGCACTGGGCGGCGGCTTCGGCCTGGTCTGCGTCTGCGACCTGGCCGTCGGCGTGAAGGGCGCCCGGCTGGGGACGCCGGAAGTCGGCGTCGGCCTGTTTCCCATGACCATCCTGCCCTACATGCTGCGCGTCCTGCCGCGCCGGAAGGCGCTGGAACTGTGCATGCGCGGCGTGCCGTGGAGCGCCGAGAAGGCTTATGAGGAGGGGCTGCTGAATGCGGTGGCCGATCCCGGCGATCTCGACGCCGTGCTCGACGCCTTCCTGTCCGACATCACCAGCCGTTCGCCCACCGCCATCCGGCTGGGCAAGCTGGCCTATCACGCCATCCAGGACATGCCGATCCGCGAGGCGCAGCAGTACACCCAGCTGATGCTGCCGATCATGGCCGGCACCGAGGACGGCAAGGAAGGCTTCGCCGCCTTCCAGCAGAAACGCGAACCCGACTGGCCCAACAGATGATCAAGCGACTCCTGATCGCCAATCGCGGCGAGATCGCCCAGCGCATCCAGCGCACGGCCAAGCGCCTCGGCATCGAGACCGTGGCCGTCCACCACCCGGTCGACGCCGGCGCGCCGTGGATGGCGCTGTCGGACCAGACCGTCGAACTGCAGGGCACCCCGCCGGTCCAAGCCTATCTGGACATGGACCAGATCATCGCCGCGGCGAAGTCGTCCGGCGCCGATGCGATCCATCCCGGCTTCGGCTTCCTGTCGGAGAACGCCCGCTTTGCGAAGGCGGTGATCGACGCCGGGCTGATCTGGGTCGGCCCGGACCCGGACGCGATCGAGCTGATGGGCGACAAGCAGAAGGCCCGCGCCTTCGCCGAAAGGCACGGCGTGCCGCTGGCCCCTTCGGCCGAGGCCGACGATCCGTCGAAGCTGGCCGAGGCGGCGGCGAAGATCGGCACGCCGCTGCTGATCAAGGCGGCGGCCGGCGGCGGCGGCAAGGGCATGCGCATCGTGCGCGAGGACGCCGAGCTGAAGCAGGCCATCGAATCCGCAATCTCGGAGGCCGAGCGCGCCTTCGGCGACGGGCGGGTCTATGCCGAGCGCTATGTCGACCATCCGCGACATGTCGAGGTGCAGGTGCTGGGCGACGGCGGGAAGGCGATCCACCTCGGCACCCGCGACTGCTCGATCCAGCGTCGTTTCCAGAAGATCGTCGAGGAAGCCCCGGCCCCCGCCCTGCCCGAAGGGCTGCTGCGGGAGATCGAGGCGACGGCGGTGAAGCTCGCGGAAGCCTGCAACTACCGCAATGCCGGCACGGTGGAGTTCATCGTGGCGCCCGACGGCGCCTTCTACTTCCTGGAGATGAACACCCGCCTGCAGGTGGAGCATCCGGTCACCGAGGAGATCACCGGCGTCGACCTGGTGGCGGAACAACTCGCCATCGCCGCGGGCGGGGAACTCCGGTTCTCCCAGGCCGATATCCGCTTCGAGGGCCATTCGGTCGAGGTCCGCATCTATGCCGAGGACGCCGACGCCGGCTTCCTGCCGGCTGCCGGACGCCTGCTCCTGCTGGAGCCGCCGGCCGGCGTGCGCTGGGAGAGCGGAATCGAAACCGGCGGCGAGGTCACCGCCGACTTCGATCCGATGATCGCCAAGCTGGTCGTCTCCGGCCCGACGCGGGAGGCCGCGGTCCGCGCCTGCGCGCAAGCCATCGGCGAATTGACGGCGCTGGGCGTGACGACCAACCAGTTCTTCCTGAAGCGCGTGCTGGAACATCCGGCCTTCATGGCGGCCGATGTCCATACCGGCTTTATCGACGAACATGGCGAAAGCCTCGCCCTGCCGCCGCTGGACGAGGCGACCCGGGACCGGCTGGCGCTGCGCGCCCTGGCCGAATGCGCCGGACCGGCGGCGGCGCCGGAACGGGCGCTTCCGATCCAGGAAGCCGCCGGCGACTGGAGGAACTGACGATGCGGCGCATGGCAGTGGTGGACGGCGAAATGCTGGACGTGGTCGCGCGAATTTCCGGCTCGGGCGCCCAGCGGGCTGCCCATGGCCGGATCGACATGCGGTCCGTCCCCCCGGTCCCGCTGGCGGCGACGCCCGATATCCGGGCGATCGTCCGCGAAGGCGACCGGGTCTTCTTCAAACTGGCCGACCGGGTCGTCGAGGTAGAGGTGCGCGACCCCGACCGCACGGCGATGGAGGCCGGCGGCGCCGAGGTGGTCACGGCAGCCATGCCGGGCACGGTGGTCTCGCTTTCCTGCACCCCCGGCGACACCGTGAGCGAGGGACAGACGCTGATGGTGATCGAATCGATGAAGCTGCAGACCACCATCATCGCGACCCATGACGGCACGATCGGCGAGGTCCATGTCGAGCAGGGCGGCACCTTCAACAAGGGCGCGCCGCTCGTCACCTTCGCCGCGGAGGAGGAGGAATGAGACATTCGGTCGGCGCCCCTGGACTTGACCCAAGGGCCCAGCGAACAAACGGACCGGGTCCTCGGGTCAAGCCCGAGGACGCCGTCAATACCATGCTGACGGACCACAGCTCATGAACCGTATCCAGAGCCGCGTCTCCACCGCCTCGGACGACTACAAGCGCTTCCGCGCCCACAACGAGAAGATGATCGCCGAGTTCCGCGAGGCGCAGGACGCCGCGCGTTTCAAGCGGCCCCAGCGCGATCTCGACCGGCTGACGCGCCAGAGCAAGATGACGGCGCGGGAGCGGATCGACCTGCTGCTCGATCCAGGCACGCCGTTCCTGGAGCTGTCGACGCTGGCCGCCAACCAGGCCTATGACGGCGGCGCGCCGGGCGCCGGCCAGGTCGTCGGCATCGGCACGGTCTCGGGCCGCGAGGTGATCATCCGCGCCGACGATCCCTCGGTGAAGGGCGGCGCGTGGTATCCGCTCTCGATCAAGAAGATCGTCCGCTGCCTCGACATCGCCATCGAGAACCGGCTGCCGGTGGTCCATCTGTGCGATTCCGCCGGCGGTTTCCTGCCGCTGCAGTCGACGCTGTTCGCCGATCGCTATTACGCGGGACGCATCTTCCGCAACCAGTCGACGCTCTCGAAGCTCGCCTGCAAGCAGCTCGCCCTCGTCTTCGGACACTGCACGGCGGGCGGCGCCTACATCCCGGCATTGAGCGACTATTCGATCATGGTGCGCGGCAATGGCGGCGTCTTCCTGGGCGGCCCGCCGCTGGTGAAGGCGGCGACGGGCGAGGAGCACACCGCCGACGAGATCGGCGGCGCGGACCTGCACACACAGATTTCCGGCACGGTCGACTTCGCCGCCGATGACGAGCGACACGCCATCGATCTCGGCCGCGACATCGTCGCCCAGTGGGAGCGCGCGCCGAAGACGCCGATCCAGCGCCAGGACTTCGAGGAACCGTATTACGACCCCGACGAGCTGCTGGGCGTCATCCCCGACGACGTGAAGATCCAGTTCGACATGCGGGAAGTGATCGCGCGGCTCGTCGACGGCAGCCGCTTCCTGGAATACCAGCCCGACTACGGCACCACCCTGGTCGCCGGCTTCGCCCACATCTGGGGCTACAAGGTCGGCATCCTCGGCAACAACGGCGTGCTGTTCAACGACTCGACCCTGAAGGCCACGCACTTCATGGAGCTCTGCAACCAGAACAACACGCCGCTGGTCTTCCTGCAGAACATCACCGGCTACATGGTGGGCCGCGACTACGAGATGGCCGGCATCACCAAGGACGGCGCCAAGATGATCATGGTGCAGACCAACTCCAAGGTGCCGAAGTTCACCGTGATGACCAACGGCAGCTTCGGCGCCGGCAATTACGGCATGTGCGGGCGCGCCTTCGATCCGCGCTTCCTGTTCTCATGGCCCAACCACCGCATCTCGGTCATGGGCGAGGAGCAGGCGGCCAAGACTCTGGCCGAGATCAAGATCGCCCAGCTCAAGCGTCTGGGCGAGGACCCGGACCAGAAGGAGATCGACGAGATATTCGAAAGCGTCGCCCGCGACTATCGCCAGCAGGCCAGCGCCTGGTGGTCGACCTCCGAGATCTGGGACGACGGCATGATCGACCCGCGCGACACCCGCAACGCGCTGGGACTGGCGATCCAGGCGAGCCTCAACGCGCCCTTCGGCACCGATGGCTACGGCGTGCTGAGGTTGTAGCGGGCAGGGCGGCGGGAGTTCGCCCCCCGCCCCGGCCCTCCCCCTGCCAGGGGGAGGGTGATCGAGCCGATGGCGAGATCGGGAGGGGGTTGGCAACCGGCCAATTCCTTGTCGTGCCTCAGCGCCATCGGACTGGCCGCCGGGATCAAGTTCCGGAGCGGGCTGCCGCTCAATCCGCCGCGTCTGGCGCCATGCGCGGCCGTTCGCTCTCCGCCAGTTCCGCTTGAAGAGCCTTTGCGGCATCGCCGCGGGGCTTCGCCATCCAGGCGAGCAGGACGTAGACCGCCGGCGTCAGCAGCAGGGTGAAGACCGCCGCAAGGCCGAGGCCGCCAAAGACCACCCAGCCGATGGCCCCGCGCGCCTCGGAGCCCGGGCCGGCGCCCAGAATCAGCGGCAGGCCGGCCAGCACCGTCGAGACCATGGTCATGCCGATGGCGCGAAAGCGGATAAGGGCGGCTTCGCGGGCGGCCTCGCGCACCGACGCGCCGCGGTCTCGCAACTGGTCGGCGAACTCCACCATCAGGATGCCGTTCTTGGCCATGACGCCGACCAGCAGCAGGACGCCGATCTGGCTGTAGATGTTGATCGTCGTGCCGGTCAGCCATAGCGCATAGACCGCGGCGCCGACGCCGAAGGGCACGGTCGCCATGACGATCAGCGCGCTGGTCAGGCTCTCGAACTGCGCCACCAGCACCAGGAAGATGACCACCAGCGCGATGACGTAGGTGATCTGCACGTCGGAGGTCGTCTCCTCCAGTGTCGCCGCCTCGCCGAGGAACAGCAGGCCGATGTCGCCGGGCAGGCGCTCGGCGGCCAGTTCCCGGATGCTGTCGACGGCCTCCCGCTGGGAGAGGGTCGGCGGCAGGTCGGAGCGGATCTCGATCGCGCGGCGCTGGCCGTGCCGGTCGAGTTCGGCGGCGACGCCCTCCTCGCGGAAGGTGACCAGCTGGGACAGCGGCGTCAGCCGGCCGTCGGCGGCGGGCACGTAGAGGTTCAGCAGGTCCGATGGATCGGTCACGACGCCGGTCTTCGATTCCAGGATTACCGGAATGGCACGGTCGTCCACGGTCAGCTCGGCCACCTCGTCGCCGTCGACCAGCGCACGCACGGTGGCGGCCAGATCCTCCATCGCCACGCCGAGATCGGCGGCACGGCTGCGGTTGATGAGCACGCTGAGCTGCGGTTGGGTGGACTGGTACTCGATGCGGACATTGTCGAGCTGCGGGATCTCCCGCCGCACCGCCAGGGCGAATTCGTCGGCGACCAGGGCAATGCGGGGATAGCTGGCGCCCGTGAGCGCGAAGTTGATGCCGCTTTCGGAGCCGCGCAGCCCCAGGCTGTTGCCGCGGCGGATGCCCACATTGGCGCCGGCGATGTCCTTCAGCGCCGGCGAGATGTCGGCTTCGATCTCGGCCTGGCCGACCTCGCGCGCTTCCCAGGGGATCAGCGCGGCATCGATCTGGCCCCGGTTGAGATCGTAGCTGCCGGTGACCGAAAAGACGTTGCGCACCACGCCCCGCTCTACCCAGGGACGGAACAGCGCCTCCACCTGCTCCACCTGGCGGTCGGTATAGTCGAGGCCGGTGCCGTCCGGACCCTGCAGGCGGACCTTGGCCTCGCCGCGGTCCTCGGCCGGCGCGAGTTCCTCGCCGAGCTGGCCGAAGACCAGCGCCGCCGAGCCGGCAATCAGGCCGAAGACCGTGACGGTCACCAGCGGCGCCGCCAGCGACGCCGTCAGCGCCTTGTCGTAGAGGGCGGCAAGTCCCCCGCCGGCCAGCGCCAGCGGCCCCCGCCGCGCGGGCGCGCGGCCCAGCCCCGGCAGGCGGGAGGCGATCATGGGGCAGAGGCTGAGCGCCACGAAGGAGGACAGGATCACCGTCACCGCAAGGACGAAGCCGAACTCGCTGAACAGCCGCCCGGCGGTCGACGGCAGGAAGGAGATCGGCACGAAGACGGACACCAGCACCGCCGTGGTGGCGATGACCGCGAAGAACACCTGGCGCGCGCCGAGGACGGCGGCCGCGCGGGCCTTCATCCCCTCCCGCCGGCGGCGCTGGATGTTCTCCAGCACGACGACGGAGTCGTCGACGACCAGGCCGGTCGCGATCACCAGCGCCAGCAGCGTGATCAGATTGATCGAGAAACCCATCAGCCAGATGCCGGCCACGGCGCCGATCAGGGCGACGGGGATCGTCGTCATCGGGATCAGGGTCGCGCCCAGGCTGCGGATGAACAGCGCCACCACGGCGACGACGATGAGGACCGCGAAGCCGAGGCTGATCAGCACCTCCTCGATCGCGCCCTCGATGAAGACGGCGTCGTCGGAGATGGTTTCGATGGTGAGGTCCGGGAAGCGCGCGTTCAGCGCGGCGACGACACGCTTGACGTCGCGGGAGATGGCGACGGTGTTGGCGCGGGCCTGACGGATGACGCCGACATTGATGACCTCGCGGCCGTCCAGACGCACCACGGAGAGCGGGTCGGCCGGCGAGAAGAAGACCTCGGCGACATCGCCCAGCCGCACTGGCCCGCGCAGCACCAGCGCCTCGAGGCCGGCGACATCGGAGACCGAGGCGTCGGCGCGGACGATGACGTCCTGATCGCCGGAGGAGAAGCTGCCGGCAGGAACGTCGAGCTGCGCGCTCTGCAGCACGCGGGAGACATCGGCGATGGAGAGGCCGTGGCTGGCCAGCAGCAGCGGATCGACGGCGACCCTCAGCACCTTCTCCCGCTCGCCGAACAGACTGAGGTCGGCGACGCCCTCGATGGAGGTGAAGGCCGGCGTGATCTCGTTCTCGATCACTTCGGTGAGCGCCTCCACCGGCAGGCTGTCGCTGGAGATGGCGAGGTCGATGATCGGATATGCATCAGCGTCCGCCTTGACCACGAACAGGTCCTCGACGCCCGCGGGGAGGCGGTTGACGACGCGGCTGACGGCCTCGCGGACGTCATTGGCGGCATCGACCAGGTCTACGTCCGACCGGAACTCGATGCGGATGCGGAAATTGTCCTCTTCCGAGGAGGACCGGACATTGACAACGCCGTTGACGCGGGCGACGGCGCTTTCGACCACGCTGGTGACCTCGGCGTCGATGGTCTCCGGCGAGCCACCGGGGAAGTCGGCGCGCACGCCGACCACGGGGCGGTCGATGTTCGGCAGTTCGCGCACTTCGACGCCCAGCAGCGCGGCGATGCCGGCAATGATGATCAGCAGGTTCAGGACGATGGCCAGCAGCGGCCGCCGGACGCTCAGTCCCGCCAGTCCGCCCTGGCCGCTCACGTCCCTTCTCCCCCGGCCGATGCCGTCTGGCCCAGCAGGCGTACCGGCCGGCCGGGCCTGAGACGCTGCACGCCCTCGACGACCACCAGATCGCCCGGCGCGATGTCACCTTCCAGCAGAGCGAGACCTTCCTCGCGGCCGATGAGCTGCACTTCGGCACGTTCGGCGACGCCGTCCCTCACCCGCCAGACATAGGCGCCGCCGCGCTCCCACTGCAGGGCGAGCTGCGGCGCCGCGGCACGGACCTCGCCGGGCAGGCTGGCGACGACCTCGAAGGACATGCCGGGTCGGAGCAGATCCTCGGTATTGGGAATCTCCGCCCGCACCGGCGCGGTGCGCGACAGCGGGTCGACGCGGCTGTCGATCTCCACCACCGTGCCTTCGAAACGCCGGTTCGGCCAGGCCGGCGTCCGCGCTTCGACGATGCTGCCAACGGGCAGTCGGGAGAGATATTCCTCGGGCACGTCGAACTGCACACGGATCGAGGAACGGTTGTCCAGGCTGGTGATCGGCGTCTGTTCGTCGATGCGGGATCCCGTGTCGACCAGCGGCAGGCCGGTGACGCCCGCGAAAGGCGCACGGACGGTGCGTTTCGACAGCGCGGAGGCGGCCTGGTCGCGCTCGATCCGGGCGAGCGCCGCGGCGGTTTCCGAATCTTCCAGGGTCACGCCCGCGGCGGAGCCCCGGTCGCGGAGCTGGCGCAGACGCTCGACATTGCGCTCCGCGTCCCTCAGCCGAACCTCGGCGAGGTCCAGCGCGAGCTGTTCCTGACGGTCGTCGAGACGCACCAGCGGATTGCCATCCCCGACGGCGGTGCCGGCGTCGAACAGTATCTGCTGGACCTGGCCGGGAACCTGGGCGCGGACTGTGACCGAACGCACGGCGGCGCCGGTCCCCACTGCCCGGACGCGCACGTCGTCCGGCCGGCCGGTGACCGCGGCGACGATGACGGGAATGCCCGGCTCTGCCCCGGTCTGCGCCTGGACGGGCTTCGTGTGGTCGAAACCGAGATAGGCGAGGGCGGCCTCGCGCTCCTTGACCACCCATATCGCAGCGGCGACGAGCGCCAGCGAAATGCCGGCCTGCAACAGCAGCGCTACTCTTCTATTCACCTGCCGGACCTCGAACGGTCGTTCATGGCCGTGCTATATCACAATTCTCATGATCTACCGACAGGTACGCAGGCATACGGGCAGCGGATCGCCGGGCGCGGCGCCTCAGTGGAAGAGGGGCTCGCGCTCCTCCCTGCAGTCCAGAAGGGCGGCGACGGTGCGCTCCACCATCTGCCAGATGGCGGCGAGATCGGACCGGCCTTCGAGCTCCATCTCGGCGGTGCGCGCCTGCGCCAGACCCGGCGCCTCGTCGCCATGACAGTCGACCAGATGGTTCGCGGCCCAGATGATGGAGTTGCTGGACAGGCGGGCGGTGCGGGTCATGATCGTCTCCCTGTATGGTCGTTGCGGCGGACAACGCAATGGACGCGCCAGCTTCGGAAGAAATGATTTCAATGACTTGCCCTGACGCGCATGGCTCCGGCGGCAGGAATTGCCCGGCAGGCCGCGCCGCGCCATGATGCGCGGGCGGGGAGGACGGCATGATCGAGACCACGGAAATCAGGGCGGGCGGCTTTGGCTTCACCGCCGATGTCGACGGGCCGGCGGACGGCGAGCGGGTGATCTTCCTGCACGGCTTTCCGAACTCCCGCCACAGCTGGCGCGCGCAGATCGCGGCCGTCGCCGGGGCCGGCTTCCGCGCCATCGCACCGGACCAGCGCGGCTATTCCGCCGGGGCGCGTCCGCCGGGAGTCGACAACTATCACGTTGATCTGCTCGTCGGCGACGTCATCGCCCTCGCCGACGCCGCGGGCGCCGACCGCTTCCACCTGGTGGGCCACGACTGGGGCGGCCAGATCGCCTGGCTGACGGCGATCGCGCATCCGGAGCGCCTGAAGACGCTGACAGTGCTGTCGCGGCCCCACCCGGCGGCCTTCGCGCGCGCCTTCAAGGCCGACCCCGGACAGGCCTCGCGCTCACGCCACCACAAGGCGTTCCAGGACCCGGAGATGGCGGACCGGCTGCTGGCCGACGATGCGAAGGCGCTGCGCAACACCCTGATCTTCGAGAACGCCCGCGGCCTGTTCGGCCATGACGACGGCGGCGGCCCGCCGGCGAAGCGCCGGATGTCCGATGAGACGGCCGGCGCGCATCTCTCGGTGCTCGGCGAGCGCGCAGCGCTGGACGCGGCGCTCAACTGGTACCGCGCGGCCTTCGGCGGGGGCTCCACGCTCGCCGTGGCGGATGCGCCCAAGGTCACCATGCCGACCCTCTACATCTGGGGCCACGAGGACATGAGCGTCGGCCGCATGGCCGCCGAGGGCACGGCGGGCTTCGTCGACGCGCCCTTTGCCTTCCAGGAGGTTCCGGGCGCGGGCCACTTCCTGGCCGAGGAAGTTCCGGGCGCGGTCAACGCCGCGCTGCTGCGCCACATCGGCGGCTGAGCCGCGAGACAGATGAAGGAGACGGCCATGACCCGGTTCGACCATGCCGACGACGCGGCCACCTGGCTGGACGAGGCCCATCGGGCGGGACGGCGCTACGAGCCCCTGCCCGACCGCTTCCGGCCCGCGGACCTCGCCGGCGCCTATGACATCCAGCGCGCCTTCGTCGCCCGTCTGGAGAAGCGGGGCCGGGCCGTGCACGGCTGGAAGATCGCGCTGACCGCGGAAACCATGCAGCAGATGGTCGGCATCGACCGCGCCGTCGGCGGCCGCATCGCCGCGCCGGCCATCCTGGAGAGCCCGGCCGAGATCCGCGCCGCCGACCATGGCCGGGTCTGCATCGAGTGCGAGGTCGCTCTGCGCCTGGGCCGCGATCTGGCGCCCGGCGGCGCGCCCTTCGCCGAGGGGGAAATCATCGCCGCCGTCGACGCCTGCGCCGCCGCCTTCGAGATCGCCGACGACCGTAACGCCGACTACGCGACGCTCGACGCCATGAGCCTGATCGCGGACAACGCCTGGAACGGCGGCATGGTGCTGGGGCAAATTCACCCGCCCGCCGATCCGGCGGAGCTGGCTGCAGCCACGGCCGTGCTGGAGGAGGACGGCGTCGAGGCGGGGCGCGGCGAGGGCCGCGACGCCATGGGCCACCCCTATGCCGGCCTGCGCTTTCTGGCCGACGAGATGACCGCACGCGGGGAGACACTGCGCGCGGGCGACTGGGTGTTGACCGGCACCGTGATCCGCACCCGCTTTCCGGCCGTAGGCCAGACGCTGATCTACCGCCACAGCCTGCTGGGGGAGGTGCGCGCCCGGATCGTCTGAACGCCGGAGGCCCGAACTGTCCGAGAAGCCGATCATTCACTGGTTCCGCCGCGACCTGCGCCTGGACGACAATCCCGGCCTCGACGCCGCCGCGGCAACCGGCCGTCCGGTCATCGCGCTCTACATTCTGGATGACGAGAGCGCGGGCGCGTGGCGCATGGGCGGCGCCTCGCGCTGGTGGCTGCACCATTCCCTCGAAGCGCTGGCGATGGAGATGCACAGGCGCAACAACCGCCTGATCCTGCGCCGGGGCCGCGCGGACGACGTGCTGGACGCGGTGATCGCCGAGACCGGCGCCGACGCGGTCACGTGGAACCGGCTCTACGACCCCTGGGCGGTCGCTCGCGACCGGCGGATCAAGGCCGCGCTGAAGGACCGCGGTCTCGAGGTCCGGAGCTTCGCGGGCAATCTCGCCTTCGAGCCCTGGACCATCGCCACCGGCGCGGGCGAGCCCTACAAGGTCTTCACGCCCTTCCTGAAGGCCTGCCTCGCCGCCGGGCCGCCGGCCGAGCCGCTGCCGCCGCCGGAACGCATCGCCGTTCCCGGCCGCTGGCCGGCCAGCGACGCACTCGCCGACTGGGATCTGACCCCCGCGAAGCCCGACTGGGCAGGCGGGTTGCGCGAGGCATGGACGCCCGGCGAGGCCGGCGCCAGGTCCCGTTTCGAGACCTTCCTGAACGAGAAGCTGGACGACTATGCGGCGGGGCGGGATGCGCCGGCCCGCGACGTCACCTCCCGTCTTTCCCCGCACCTCCATTTCGGCGAGATCTCGGTCCGCCGGATCTGGCGCGCGCTCGACCACCGGGAGCGATCGGGCGCACAGGGTGTGGCGAAGTTCCGCGCCGAGATCGTCTGGCGGGAGTTCAGCCATCACCTGCTCTGGAACTGGCCGGACCTGCCGGAAGCGAACTGGCGGCGGCGTTTCGACGCCTTCCCCTGGGCCGAGGACCCGGAGGGCCTTCGGGCCTGGCAGGCAGGCCGCACCGGCTATCCGCTCGTCGACGCCGGCATGCGGGAACTCTGGGCCACGGGCTACATGCACAACCGGGTGCGGATGGTCGCCGCCAGCTTCCTGATCAAGGACCTGCTGATCGACTGGCGCGAAGGGGAGAAGTGGTTCTGGGACACGCTCTGCGACGCCGATCTCGCCAACAACGCCGCAGGCTGGCAGTGGGTGGCGGGCTCCGGGGCCGACGCCGCGCCCTATTTCCGCATCTTCAACCCCGCGAAGCAGTCCGAGGACCACGACCCGGACGGCGACTACATCCGCCGCTGGGTGCCGGAGCTGGGCGGCCTGCCGGCGAGGCACATCCACGCGCCGTGGAAGGCGCCGGCGGAGGTTCTCGACGTCGCGGGCGTCCGTCTCGGCGAGACCTATCCCCGCCCCATCGTCGACCACGGCCAGGCGCGGCGGCGCGCGCTCGAAGCATATCAGCAGGTGAAGACCGATTAACGCTATCGTAACACTGGCTTCATAGTCTCTGCACCGGTAGCAGATGCCGGCTCGGGACGGTTAGAAATGGCAGCCTCATCCAAAGTCGGCGCTGCCAGCGCCCTCGCGGCCCTGCACCGCGCCTTTCTTCGCTATGCGCGCGACAATCCCCTGACATATATCTGCGCGGCCTCTGCGTTGTCCGGCCTTTCCGTTTTCGCGGCAGCCAGCTTCGCCGAGCTGACGCCGGACAGTGCCTTCCTGCTCATGGCGCTCTGCGGCGGCGTGACCGCGCTCGCCCTGGTTGGTCTGACCAGCCACGCGGCATTCGAAGACGGCGGGCAGGCCGATTCCATCTGGCGCGAGCGCACGCACCTGCAGTCTCTGCTCTCGGCCGTGGGCGACGGTGTGCTGGTCTTCAACCGCCGGGGCAAGCTGAGCCTGATCAGCGGCCGCTTCCGCGAGATGTTTCCCGAACTGGCGCCGCACACCCGTCTCGGTCTCTATCTTTCGGACATGGTCGAAATCGTCGCCGCCTATGGCGGGCGTACCGAGGATGGCCTGACAGGACAGGAGTTCCGTGGAGAATTGGAGCGCTTCGTCAACCATGGCCAGGGATCCCGCCTTGTGCGCGTCCGCGACGAAATGTGGATCCGCCTGACACCCCAGCGCATGGAGGACGGCGGCGTCCTGATCGCGGTCAGCGACCTGACCCAGATGGTCCGGCACGAATTGAAGCTGAAGGCGACCGAGCAGCGTTTCGAGCATCTCGCCGAGCGCCTGCCGGGCGCACTGTTCCAGCGCCAGGAGCGGGCCGATGGCAGTTTCGTCTTCAGCTACTGGAGTGGTGGCATCCGCGAGCTGCTGCCCTCGCGTCCGGAGAACCTGAAGGGCGGGCTGGAGAACCTGATGGCGCATGTCCACCCTGACGACCGGGAGCAGCTCGAACAGCGGTTCCGACGCAGCGAGTCCTCGCCTGTGCCCTGGCACGACGAGTTCCGCGTGCTCGACGGGTCGCGGGTACGCTGGCTGTCGGTCTCGGTGAAGATGCGCCTCGATGGGATCGGGCGCATGATCGCCGACGGCGTTCTGCAGGACATCACCGAACGCAAGGGCGCAGAGGAGATGGCTCACCGCGCCCGCGAGGCGGCGGAACAGGCCGACAAGGCGAAGTCGGAGTTTCTCGCCCACATGAGCCACGAGCTGCGGACGCCGCTCAACGCCATCATCGGTTTTTCGGAGATGATGGATCTCGGCATCTACGGCCCGCTCGGCGACGACCGTTATGTCGACTATGCCCGTGATATCCAGTTTTCGGGCCGGCATCTGCTGTCGCTGATCAACGACATCCTGGACCTCTCGCGCAGCGAGGCGGGCCGCCTGGAACTGTTCGAGGAAACCGTGGAGATGGAGACGCTGTTCGACGATTGCGTCCGGCTGGTCTCCGAATCAGTGCGCAAGCACGATCAGAAGATCCGGCTGATTCTTGACGAGTGCGACGTGGAAGTGCGCGTGGATCGCCGCCGCGTGCGCCAGATCCTGACCAATCTGCTCTCCAATGCGTCCAAATTCTCGGGGCTGAAGACAGAGATCGTACTGGGCTGCCGCCGTGTGCGCGCCGGACTGGAGCTCTACGTCCAGGACCAGGGGCCCGGGATGGATGCGGAAGAGATCGAGCGGGTCATGCGGCCCTTCAACCGGGGCAACAGTCATGTCGCCGGCGAGATCGAGGGCACCGGCCTCGGCCTGCCGCTGTCGCGCGTGCTCGCCGAGGCGCACCAGGGCGCGCTCAGTCTGGAAAGCTTGCCCGGCGAGGGCGTTCGGGCGGTGGTCCTGCTGCCTCGGGAGCGCATCGTCGGCCGCCGCCGTTCGAACGGAGAGCGCAAACTCTCTGCCTGAAGGCCGCGAAGCTTTACCGATGCTGTGGATCGCCCTAAATACCCGCAATAGGGCGAGGAACAGGAATTCCACGGAAAAATCATGGGTATCAAGAACGGCTTCGTCGGCACCATCGGAAACACGCCGCTGATCCGCCTGCGCAAGGCGTCGGAGGAAACCGGCTGCGAGATTCTCGGCAAGGCCGAGTTCCTCAATCCCGGCGGGTCGGTGAAGGACCGCGCGGCGCTGGCCATCATCACCGACGCCGAGCGCCGGGGGCTGCTGAAGCCCGGCGGCACCATCGTCGAGGGCACGGCGGGCAATACCGGCATCGGCCTGTCGCTGGTCGCCGCGGCGCGGGGCTATCGCTGCGTCATCGTCATCCCCGAGACCCAGAGCGACGAGAAGAAGCAGATGCTGCGCATCTGCGGCGCCGACCTGCGCGAGGTGCCGGCCGTCCCCTACAAGGACCCGAACAACTACGTGAAGTATTCCGGCCGCCTGGCCGAGGAACTGGCGGCAACAAGCGAAGCCGGCGCGATCTGGGCCAACCAGTTCGACAATGTCGCCAACCGACAGGGCCACTACGAGACCACCGGCCCGGAGATCTTCGATCAGACGGACGGCAGGGTCGACGGCTTCATCTGCGCCGTCGGCTCAGGCGGCACGCTGGCCGGCGTGGCGCAGGCGCTGAGGGAGCGGAAGAAGGGCGTGAAGATCGGCCTGGCCGACCCGCACGGCGCGGCGCTCTGGCACTACTACGCCCATGGCGAACTGAAGGCCGAGGGCAGCTCGATCTCCGAAGGCATCGGCCAGGGCCGGATCACGGCGAACCTGGAGGGGCTGGATGTCGACCTGCCCTACCGCATATCCGACGCGGAGATGATGGAGACGGTCTTCGACCTGGCGCAGGAAGAGGGCCTGATCCTGGGCGGATCCAGCGGCATGAACGTCGCCGGCGCGGTCCGCATGGCGAAGGACATGGGACCCGGCCACACCATCGTCACCGTGCTCTGCGACGGCGGCGAGCGTTATTTCAGCCGCCTATACAATCCCGCCTTCCTCGAGAGTAAGGGCTTGCCCACGCCGCCCTGGTTGGCCTAATCGATTTCCCCAGAGGCAGCAGCCGATCCGGGGAGGCCGACATGACCGAACTGCTCTTCCGCGACGACGCCTATCTGAAGTCGTGCGAGGCGACCGTGGTGGCGGTCAACGACCGCGGCGGCATCGTCCTCGACCGCACGGTCTTCTATCCCACCGGCGGCGGCCAGCCCGGCGACTGCGGTGTGCTGCGTCTGGCCGATGGCGGCGAGGTCCGCATCGCGACCGCGGTGAAGGGCGAGGCCCCGGACGAAATCGTCCACGTGCCCGCCGAGGGCGAGACCGCGCCCGAACCCGGTCAGACGGTCACCGCCGAGATCGACTGGCAGCGGCGCTACGCCCACATGCGGATGCATTCCTGCCTGCACCTGCTGTCGGCCGTGCTGCCCTACCCGGTCACCGGCGGCCAGGTCGGCGCGGAGAAGTCGCGCCTGGATTTCGATATCCCCGAGGCGACCCTCGACAAGGACGAGATCACGCAGAAGCTGAACGATCTGGTCCGGGCCGACGACGCCGTGGGCTTCCGCTGGATCACCGACGCCGAGCTGGAAGCGACGCCGGAGCTGGTCAAGACCATGTCGGTGAAGCCGCCGACCAGCGCGGGCCATGTCCGGCTGATCGAGATCGAGGGCCGCGACCTGCAGCCCTGCGGCGGCACCCATGTCCGCAGGACCGGCGAGATCGGCCCCGTCGAGGTCCGCAAGATCGAGAAAAAGGGCCGCCAGAACCGCCGAGTCAGCATCCAGTTCGCCGAATAGGGAAGTCCAGATGTCCTACGCCAATCCGCAATCCCTGGTCTCGACCGAGTGGCTCGCCCGGCACATGAACGCGCCGGATGTCCGCGTGGTCGACGCCTCCTGGTACATGCCCCAGCTCGGCCGCGATCCGAAGGCGGAGTTCCGCGCCGAGCACATTCCGGGCGCCGTCCATTTCGACATCGACGATATCGCCGACACCGACAGCGACCTGCCGCACATGCTGCCGAGCCCGGAGAAGTTTTCCTCGCGCTGCCGCCGGCTGGGGCTGGGCGACGGCGTCCGCATCGTGGTCTATGACGGCGGCGGCTGCACCGCGGCGGCCCGCGCCTGGTGGATGTTCCGCGTCTTCGGCCATGACGACGTCTCGGTGCTCGACGGCGGTCTGCCGAAGTGGAAGGCGGAGGGCCGCCCGCTCGACAACCTGCCCGACGTGCCGCGCGAACGGCATCTCTCGGCGCGTTTCAACAGCTTCCTGGTCCGCGACCTGGAGCAGATGAAGGCGAATGTGAACCGCAACCGCGAGCAGGTGGTGGACGCCCGCGCCGAAGGCCGCTTCAGGGGCACGGAGCCGGAGCCCCGCGAGGGCCTGCGGTCGGGCCACATTCCCCACAGCCTGAACCTCCCCTATCAGCGTCTGTTCCGCGAGGACGGCACCTTCAAGGAGGGACCGGAACTGCGCCAGGCCTTCGAGGACGCCGGCGTCGACCTGAAGAAACCGGTGGTCACCACCTGCGGCTCCGGGGTGACCGCCTGCGTGCTGGCGCTCGGCCTGCATCTGACGGGCCACCGCCAGACGGCGGTCTATGACGGCTCCTGGACCGAATGGGGCGGGCGCGAGGACACGCCCGTGTCGCGATGAGCGGGGCGGATCGATCCGGCATCCCGGTCACCATCACCTTCCTGGAGATGGATGCGCCGCCCCGGCGCGCCGCGCCGCCGACGCCGCTGGTCCCGCATGCGGTGCTGCGCGCCGAGCGGCCGACCGTTCACTTCTACCGCTATCTCTACAACACCGTCGGCGCGGCCTGGAGCTGGACCGAGCGGCGCTGGCTCTCCGACGAGAGCCTCGCCGCCATCGTCCGGGACGAGGCGGTCGAGATCATGGTCCTCTATGTCCGCGGCGTGCCGGCGGGCTTTGCCGAGCTGGATTTCCGCGAGCTCCCGGCCCGCGCCGACCTCGCCTATTTCGGCCTGATGCCGGAGTTCATCGGCCAGAAGCTTGGGCCGTGGTTCCTGCACTGGGCGGTGAGCGAGCTGTGGTCGCGCGAACCCGACCGGGTCACGGTCAACACCTGCACCGCCGACCACCCCTCGGCCCTGCCCATGTACCAGCGGATCGGCTTCACGCCCTATGAGCGCCGCGAGGCGACGCTGATGCCCATGCCGGAGGCGTAGGGCGCGCCCTACTCCTCGGCCAGCTCGGCCCAGTCGACGGTGGCCTCGGGGTCGTTGACGTCGAAGCCGAGCAGGTCCAGCCCTTCCAGGAACGCCTTCGGCGGATCGGCGGTGACATCCAGCTTCCGCCCGTCCGGCCGCGCCAGCACGATGCGCCGCGCGTGCAGGTGCAGCGTCGACGCGAAGCCGCCGGGATGGGCCTTCTCGCCGCCATACTTGCCGTCGCCGATGACGGGGCAGCCGATGGCCGCCGCATGGACGCGGAGCTGGTGGGTGCGGCCGGTGACGGGCCGCATGGCCAGCCAGGCCGCCCGCGTGCCGGCCTCGTCGATCACCGTAAAGTGGGAGATGGCGCGCTGGCCGCCCTCGGGCACCGGTTCGACCCGCTCGCCCTTCGGGCCGCCTTCCTTGGAAAGGCGCAGGTCGATCTCGCCCCGGCGGGGGCGCGGCACGCCCACCGTGATGGCCCAGTAGGTCTTCTCCGTGTCGCGGTCGCGGAAGGCCCGGGTCAGCCATTGCGCCGCCTGGCGGGTCCGCGCCAGCACCAGAACGCCGGAGGTGTCCTTGTCCAGGCGGTGGACCAGCCGCGGCGGCTCTCCGGCGTCAAATTGCAGCGCCGGCAGCATGGCGTCGACATGACGGCCGACGCGCGTGCCGCCCTGCACCGCCAGCCCGGCGGGCTTGTTCAGCACGATCACCTCCGGGTCGCGGTAGATCACCATCGCCATGACCGCCTTGCGGTCGGCTTCGCTGACACCGCCATCGCGATCCTTCGGCGCCGACGGCGGGACCTCGCCCAGCGGCGGCACACGCACGGTCTGGCCGGCGGCAACGCGCTGGTCGGCCTTCACCCGGCCGCCGTCGAGGCGGATCTCGCCCTTGCGCAGCATCTTCTGCAGCCGGCCCTGGGTCACGTCGGGAAAGCGGGCGCGGAACCAGCGGTCGAGGCGCATGCCGTCCTCGTCGCGTTTCACCCGTTCCTGGCGGACGCCGCTCATGGCGTCACCATGCGCGCCAGCGAGACGCCGGCGAACAGCGCCCCGATGGACAGCACCACCGAAGCGGCGACGTAGAGCGCGGCCAGGCCCACTGCGCCCCGCTCGTAGAGGCTCACCGCATCCAGCGAGAAGGTCGAGAAGGTCGTCAGTGCGCCGAGGCAGCCGATCAGCAGGAAGCTTTTCAGTTCCGGCGAGGCGCCGCGCGCCACCAGCAGGTGCACGAGAAAGCCCATCAGCAGGCTGCCCGCGACATTGACGGTCAGCGTGCCCAGCGGGAACCCCGCGCCGAACAGACGCAGCATCAGCGCCTGCACACCATAACGGCCGAGCGCGCCCAGCGCGCCGCCCAGCGCCACCGCAATCAGGGCGTTCACGGCCTGCCTCCGGAATGGGACCACTCAACCTTGCCGCCCCTGGACTTGATCCACGGGCCCAGCAACCCGAAGGACTGGGTCCCGGGGTCAAGCCCCAGGACGTCAAGTAGTTCCATCCCTTCGTAAAACGCCTCACCCATCGCCGTCCTCCCGCGTCTTCTCCCGCCGCAGGCGGTCCCAGTAGGCGAGGCGCTTGGCGATCTCGCGTTCGAAGCCACGCTCGACGGGATTGTAGAACCGTTCCCGCGCCATCCCGTCGGGGAAGTAGTTGCGGCCCGAGAAGCCCTCTGCCGTGTCGTGGTCATAGGCGTAGCCATCGCCATAGCCGAGCTGTTTCATCATCTTCGTCGGCGCATTGAGAATGTGCATGGGCGGATTCAGCGAGCCGGTCGCCCGGGCCGAGCGCGAGGCCGCACCGAAGGCCTTGTAGGCAGCGTTCGACTTGGGCGCGGTGGCGAGATAGATCGCTGCCTGCGCCAGCGCCAGCTCGCCCTCGGGCGAACCCAGAAAATCGTAAGCGTCCTTGGCGGCGAGCGTCTGGTGCAGCGCCTCCGGGTCGGCCAGCCCGACATCCTCGGAGGCGAAGCGCACCAGCCGCCGCGCGATATAGAGCGGATCCTCCCCACCGGCGAGCATCCGCGCCATCCAGTAGAGCGCGGCGTCGGCGTCCGAGCCCCTGAGCGACTTGTGCAGCGCGCTGATCAGGTTGTAGTGGCTCTCCTGCGCCTTGTCGTAGAGCGGCGCGCGGCGCTGCAGCGATTCCGCCAGCCCCGCCGGATCGAGCGGCTCGGGCGGTGCGATTCGGTAGAGCTCCTCCGCCAGGTTGAGGAGATAGCGCCCATCGCCGTCGGCCATGGCCTTCAGCGCCAGACGTCCGTCCTCGGTGACCGGCAGGGACTGTCCCTCCACCGCCTCCGCACGGTCCAGCAGCCGTTCCAGCGAGGCGTCGTCATGGCGGCGCAGCACCAGCACCTGGCAGCGCGAGAGCAGGGCGGGATTGAGTTCGAAGGACGGGTTCTCGGTCGTCGCGCCGATCAGCACGATGGTGCCATCCTCGACGACCGGCAGGAAGCCGTCCTGCTGGGCGCGGTTGAAGCGGTGGATCTCATCGACGAAGAGGAGCGTGCCACGGCCGTCACGGCGGCGCTGACGCGCTTCCTCGAAGGCCTTGCGCAGGTCGGCGACACCGGAGAAGACCGCCGAGAGCTGCACGAATTCGAGGTCCACGGAACGCGCCAGAAGCCGCGCGATGGTGGTCTTGCCCGTCCCCGGCGGGCCCCAGAGCACGACGGAGCCCAGCCGGCCCTGGGCCGCCATGCGCCCGATCGGTCCTTCCGGACCGGTCAGATGTTCCTGCCCCACGACGTCGGCGAGGCTCTCGGGGCGGAGCCGGTCGGCCAGCGGCCGGGTGCCGCCACCGTCGACCCCCGCCGCCTCGAAAAGGCTTTCCGCCATCAGCCCCGCCTGGCCCGCAGGATGAAGTCGCCACCGTCTCGCCGGAGACGGATGGTCCAGCGTTCGCGCACCGCGAGCAGCAGCGGCTCGAGCTCCCGGACCAGCGAGACCCGCCGGCCGTTCACCTCGACGACGACGTCGCCGGGCCGGACGCCGAGCCGCGCGGCCTGGGAGCCGCGCCGGACGCGAAGCACGACAACGCCGCGGTCCGGGCCGGCGAAGCCGATCTCCTCGATCAGGGCCGGTGAAAGGTTGGCCACTTCCGCTCCCTGCAGGGGGTGCGCATCCTCCAGAAGCGTGACGTTGCGCGGCGGCACCTCCGGCGCCCGCTGCAGCGGCAGTTGCACGTCCAGCGCGCTGCCGCGGCGCCAGACGTCAAGATCGACGACATCGCCCACCGAACGGGTGGCGAGGCGGAACTCGAAATCGGCCGGATTCGCCACCGGCCGGCCGTCGAAGGCGAGGATGACGTCCCCGGTCTGCAGCCCGGCGCGTTCGGCGGGGCCGCCGGGATAGATGTCGGCCACCAGAACCCCGCCGGGGCGCGCCCGCCCCAGCCCCTCGGCGATGTCGGCGGTCAATTCCTGGCCGCTCATGCCGATCCAGGGCCTGACGATGCCCTGACCCGAGCGTGCGCCCTCGACGACGGCGCGCACCAGGGCGGCGGGAATGGCGAACCCGACACCGTGGCTGCCGCCCGAGCGGGAAAAGATCGCTGTGTTGATGCCGGCGAGACGGCCGTCGAGGGTCACCAGCGCGCCGCCGGAATTGCCGGGATTGATCGCCGCATCGGTCTGGATGAAGTTCTGCGGCCCGCCGGCGCCGGTCACACGGCTGCGCCCCAGGCCGGAGACGATGCCGCTGGTCACCGTCTGGCCCACGCCGAAGGGGTTGCCGATCGCCAGCACGATATCGCCCACCTTCAGCGTGTCGGAGTCCCGGAAGGCCAGCACCGGCAAATCCAGATCCCCGCGCTCCAGGCGCAATACGGCCAGGTCGGACTCCTTGTCGGTCAGCACGATCTCGGCGGCGAACTCCCGCCGGTCGTGCAGCACCACGGTGATGTCGTCGGCGTCCTCGATGACATGGGCGTTGGTGACGATCAGACCCGAGGGATCGACGATCACGCCGGAGCCCAGCGACGGCACCTCCTGCTCGCGCGCGCCGCCGCCGAAGGCGTCGCCGAAGAAGCGGCGGAAGAACGGGTCGTCAAGCAGGGGGTTCGCGCGCCGGCGCACCATGCGCTTGGCGTAGATGTTGACCACGGCCGGCGCGGTCTTCTCCACCACCGGCGCGAAGGAGAGCATCATCTCCGTGCGGTCGCCCGGCGCCCGCCGCGCCTCCTCGGCGCCCGCCGAAAGCACCGGGCCCAGAAGCAGGATCAGTATCGTCGCCAGTCGCAGCATGCGTCCTCCCCGATACGCAGAAGGGGGCAGACCGTGGCCGGTCCGCCCCCCTCCGTCACGTCTCGTCCGGATGCCGGCCGTTCAGGCGGCGTCTTCGAACTCGTCCTCGTCGTCGCCCGGGACCGGACCCGAATCGGCGCCCTTGGCGTCCACATTGCGGTCGACGAACTCGATGATCGCCATCGGCGCGGAGTCGCCATAGCGGTAGCCGGCCTTGATGATGCGCAGATAGCCGCCGGGACGGTCCTTGTAGCGCTCGGCCAGCTCGTCGAACAGCTTGGCGACGATTCGCTCCTCGGGCAGCTGGGCGTAGGCCTGGCGGCGCGCGTGCAGGCCGCCCCGCTTGGCCAGGGTCACCAGCTTCTCCACCACCGGGCGGAGATCCTTCGCCTTGGGCAGGGTCGTCTTGATCTGCTCATGCTTGATCAGAGCGTTCGCCATGTTCGCCAGCATCGCCTTGCGGTGCGAAGCGGAGCGGTTGAACCGCCGGCCTTTCTTGCGATGACGCATTGTTCCGCAACCTTCCCGTTCGGGGCCTCAACGGGCCTCAGTAATTGTCTTCCAGCTTCTTCGCCAGGTCCTCGATGTTGTCCGGCGGCCAGCCCGGCACTTCCATGCCCAGCCGCAGACCCATCTGGGACAGAACTTCCTTGATCTCGTTCAGCGACTTGCGCCCGAAGTTCGGGGTCCGGAGCATCTCCGCCTCGGTCTTCTGGATCAGGTCGCCGATATAGACGATGTTGTCGTTCTTCAGGCAGTTGGCCGAACGCACCGACAGTTCCAGCTCGTCGACCTTGCGCAGCAGGTTGCGGTTGATCTCGGGCTCGCTGGACTTCTCCTCGACCGTCTCGCGCTGCGGCTCCTCGAAGTTGATGAAGAGCTGGAGCTGATCCTGCAGGATGCGCGCGGCATAGGCGACCGAGTCCTCGGGCGAGATCGAACCGTTGGTGACGATCTCCATCGACAGCTTGTCGTAGTCCAGCACCTGGCCCTCGCGGGTGTTCTCGACCTTGTAGGCCACCTTGCGGATCGGGGAGAACAGCGAGTCGACCGGAATCAGGCCGATCGGCGCGTCGTCGGGCCGGTTGGCGGACGCCGCGACATAGCCGGAGCCGTTGTCGACGGTCATTTCCATGCTGATGGTCGCATCGTCGTCCAGATGCATCAGCACCAGGTCCGGATTGAGAACGTCGATGTCGTGACCGGCTTCGATCTGGGCCGCCGTGACCGGGCCGGGACCGGTGGCTTTCAGCGAGATCCGCTTCGGCCCGTCACCGTGCATCTTCAGCGCCAGCTGCTTGATGTTCAGCACGATGTCGGTGACGTCCTCGCGCACGCCCTCGATGGAGGAGAACTCGTGCAGGACGTTGTCGATGTGGATCGCGGTGACCGCCGAACCCTGCAGGCTCGACAGCAGCACGCGGCGGAGCGCATTGCCGAGCGTCAGGCCGAAGCCGCGGGCCAGGGGCTCGGCGACGACGGTGGCGCGGCGGGAGACGTCGTCCCCGCCCTTGATCTCAAGCTTGTTCGGCTTGATCAGTTCTTTCCAGTTGCGCTGGATCACTTGGCGCACCTCATCTCAAAGTCTCAGACCGCTTCGCCGACCGGACCGGGCGGAGCGTCGGATATTGCCGGCGGCGGAGGGTCCGCCGCCAGCGCCCGCATCAGACCCGGCGGCGCTTGCGCGGCCGGCAGCCATTGTGGGCGATCGGAGTCACGTCGCGGATCGAGGTGATCTCGAAACCGGTCGCCTGCAGCGCGCGCAGCGCGGACTCGCGGCCCGAACCCGGCCCCTTCACCTGCACCTCGAGGATACGCACGCCATGCTCCTGGGCCTTCCGGCCAGCGTCTTCCGCCGCCATCTGCGCCGCATAGGGCGTCGACTTGCGGGAGCCCTTGAAGCCCATGGAACCGGCCGACGACCAGGAAATCGCATTGCCCTGAACGTCCGTGATGGCGATCAGGGTATTGTTGAACGACGCCTGGACGTGAGCCACGCCGTTGGTGATGTTCTTCCGCTCGCGGCGGCGGACGCGTGTTTCTTTCTTCGCCATCTGGATCCTACTTCTTCTTGCCGGCGATCGGCTTGGCCGGCCCCTTGCGGGTGCGGGCGTTGGTGTGGGTCCGCTGGCCGCGCACAGGCAGGCTGCGGCGGTGCCGGAGCCCGCGATAGCACTTCAGGTCCATCAGCCGCTTGATGTTCATCGCGGTCTCGCGGCGCAGGTCGCCTTCGACCATGTAGTCGCTCTCGATGACCTCGCGGATCTGGATGACCTCGGCGTCGGTCAGGTCGTTGACGCGCCGTTCCTGGGCGATCCCGATCTTGTCGCAGATCTCCCTGGCCTTGGCCGAGCCAATTCCGTGAATGTAGGTCAGACCGATCTCCACGCGTTTCGCGCTCGGAATGTTGACACCAGCAATACGCGCCACGTTGCTCTCTCCTCAAATAACGCAGCCGGGAAGGCGCGGCGAAGGCCGCCCGAAGACCAGAAGCTCGTTGAAGGCGCGCGATTATACGAATGCGCGTCTGTCCGTCAACCGCCTCCGGCCTATTCTTTCCCGTCCAGAACCTTGGTGATCTCCGTCGTCACCGCCTCGATTGACTGCAGACCGTCCACGGTGTCCAGCATGCCCTGCTTCTCGTAGTAGGACAGCACCGGCGCGGTCTGCGAATGATAGACGTCGAGACGCTTCTTCAGCGTCTCCGCGTTGTCGTCGGCCCGGGCGCCGCCGGTCTCGGCGGCGCGGGTCTCGATGCGCTTGTAGAGTTCCTCGTCGGGCACGCGGATCTCGATCACCGCGTCGAGCTTCAGCCCCTTGTCCGCCAGCAGCCGGTCCAGCCCCTCTGCCTGGGCCTGGGTGCGCGGGAAGCCGTCCAGGATGAAACCGTTGCGGCAGTCGGGCTCGTCGATCCGGTCGCCGATGATGCCGATGATGGTCGCGTCGTCGACCAGGTCGCCTCGGTCCATCACCGCCTTGGCCTGCTTGCCCAGTTCGGTGCCCTCGGCCACCGCGGCGCGCAGCATGTCCCCCGTCGAGAGCTGCACCACGCCATAGCGTTCCACGATGAACTGGGCCTGGGTTCCCTTGCCCGCGCCCGGAGGGCCGAAAAGGATGATGTTCAACGCCTCGCTCCCCTCAGCTTCGATTTCTTGATCAGCCCCTCGTACTGATGCGCCAGCAGATGGCTCTGGATCTGGCCGACGGTGTCCATGGTCACCGAGACCACGATCAGCAGGGACGTGCCGCCGAAATAGAAGGGCACATTCCACTGCCCGCGCAGGATCTCCGGCAACAGACAGACCGCGGCCAGATAGGCGGCGCCGATCACGGTGATGCGGGTCAGCACATAGTCCAGATATTCGGCCGTGCGCTGGCCCGGACGGATGCCGGGCACGAAACCGCCGTTCTTCTTCAGGTTGTCGGCCGTGTCCTGCGGATTGAAGACCACCGAGGTGTAGAAGAAGCAGAAGAAGACCACGCCCGAGATGTAGAGCGCCAGGTAGAGCGGCTGGCCCGGGCCCAGCATGGCGACGACCGACTGCAGCCATTCCGGCCCGGAGGCCTGGCTGAACTGCGCCACCGTCACCGGCATCAGCAGCAGCGACGAAGCGAAGATCGCCGGGATGACGCCGGCGGTGTTGACCTTCAGGGGCAGGTGCGAAGTCTCGCCCCCGATCATGCGGTTGCCCATCTGGCGCTTGGGATACTGCACCAGCACCCGGCGCTGCGCCCGCTCGACGAAGACGATGAAGGCGATGGTGGCGACGACCATGACGATCAGGAACAGGATCACCGCGGTCGACAGCGTGCCCAGGCGGCCGAGTTCCAGCGTGCCGGCCAGCGCGCTGGGCAGCTCGGCGACGATGCCCGCGAAGATGATGAGCGAGATGCCGTTGCCGACGCCGCGGGCGGTGATCTGTTCGCCCAGCCACATCAGGAACAGCGTGCCGCCGGTCAGCGTCACCACGGTGGTGAAGCGGAAGAACATGCCCGGATCCTGGACCGCGCTGCCGGCGCTGCCCTGCAATCCCTCCAGTCCCGCGGCGATGCCGTAGGCCTGGAAGGCGGCCAGGATCACCGTACCGTAGCGGGTGTACTGGTTGATCTTCTTGCGGCCCTGCTCGCCTTCCTTCTTCCACTGCTCCAGGGTCGGCGAGACCGTCGTCAGCAGCTGCATGATGATGGAAGCGGAAATGTAGGGCATGACGTTGAGCGCGAAGATCGTCATGCGCTCCAGCGCGCCGCCGGCGAAGACGTTGAACATGCCGAAGACGCCGCCGGCCTGCTGCTCGAAGACGTCCTTCATGATGATCGGATCGACGCCGGGCACCGGAATGTAGGTGCCGAGCCGATAGATCACCAGCGCGCCCAGGGTGAACCACAGGCGCTTCTGCAGCTCCGTCGCCTTGGCGAAGGCGCTCCAGTTCACATTGGCGGCGAGTTGTTCGGCGGCAGACGCCATCGGTTCACCTCAAACAAGGGCGCGGAGCCGGAACGGCTCCGCTGTTGCCACACCCTCGGTTCATTCAGGATCGGGACGCGCCGCCGGATGGGCGGCCCCGATCCGCGATCACTTCTTCTTCGGCTTCTTCTTGCCGCTGCGGGCGCGCTCGCGGCGCTTCTCCGCCTTGGCCGCCTTGGCCGCCAGTTCTTCCTCGGTCGGCTTGTCGGACAGCGCGACGGAACCGCCGGCCCCCTCGACCGCCTCGACCGCCTTCGCCGACGCGCCGGCGATCTCGAAGTCGAGCTTCGCCGTGAGTTCGCCCTTGGCCAGCAGCCGGACGCCGTCGCGGGCGCGGCTGATGACGCCAGCGGCGACCAGGGCGGCGCCATTGACCTTCTCGTTCGCGTCGAGACGGCCGTCGTCGACCGCCTGCTGCACCCGGCCGATGTTCACGGCCACATAGTCCTTGCGGAAGATGTTCTTGAAGCCGCGCTTCGGCAGCCGCCGGTAGATCGGCATCTGGCCGCCTTCGAAGCCCTTGATGGCCACGCCGGAGCGCGACTTCTGGCCCTTCTGTCCGTGCGAGGCGGTCTTGCCCCGGCCGGAACCGATGCCGCGGCCGACGCGCTTGCGGTCGACCCGCGAGCCCGGATTGTCGTTCAGCTCATTCAGACGCATGGCTGATCGTCCTTCCTGTCCGTTCCGTCGGCCCGCCTTTTCAGGCGCCGACTTCCTCCACCTTCACCAGGTGATGTACCTTCGCGATCATGCCGCGCACCGAGGGAGTGTCCTCCAGCACGCGGGAGCGATGCATCTTGTTCAGCCCCAGGCCGACCAGCGTCGCGCGCTGATCCTTCGGCCGCCCGATCGGGCTGCCGATCTGGGTCACCTTGACCTTGCCTGCCTCAGCCATCGGCCGCCTCCTGAACCGCCGCCTGGTCATCCCGGCGGCTGACGATGTCGCCGACCTTGCGGCCGCGCTTGGCGGCCACGCGCTTCGGCGACGTGATGTGCTCCAGCGCGTCGAAGGTCGCGCGGATCATGTTGTAGGGATTGGAGGTGCCGGTCGACTTGGTCACCACGTCCTGCACGCCGAGCGTCTCGAACACGGCGCGCATCGGACCGCCGGCGATGATGCCGGTGCCGGCCGGGGCGGCGCGAAGCACCACCTTGCCGGCGCCGTGACGGCCGGTGATGTCGTGATGCAGGGTCCGGCCCTCGCGCAGCGGCACGCGGATCATGGTTTTCTTGGCCATCTCGGTCGCCTTGCGGATCGCCTCCGGCACCTCGCGGGCCTTGCCCTTGCCGAAGCCGACGCGGCCCTTCTGGTCGCCGACCACCACCAGCGCGGCGAAGCCGAAGCGGCGGCCGCCCTTGACCACCTTGGCCACGCGGTTGATGTGGACCAGCTTGTCGACGAACTCGCTGTCGCGATCCCTGTCATGAAAGTCGGGACGTGCCATGCGTCGTACCCCTTAGAATTCCAGGCCGCCCTCACGGGCGGCGTCCGCCAGCGCCTTCACGCGGCCATGATATTTCAGCCCGCCCCGGTCGAAGACGACCGACTTCACGCCGGCCTGGCCGGCACGCTCGGCGAGCGCCTTGCCGACCGCCTCGGCCGCCGCCACGGACATGGTCGACTTGATGTCGCCGACCAGGCCCTTCTCGACGGTACCCGCCGCAGCCACCGTGCGGCCGCCCCGATCGTCGATGATCTGGGCGTAGATGTGCTTGGAACTGCGGTGAATGGACAGCCGCAGCCGATCGCCGGCAACCCGGCGTAGCTTGGCGCGGACGCGTTCGCGACGCCGATCCGCCCCTGTCTTGCGCTTGTAATAAGCCATAGCCGCTGCCCTTACTTCTTCTTGCCTTCCTTGCGGACGACGTATTCGTCCGCATAGCGCACGCCCTTGCCCTTGTAGGGCTCCGGCGGACGCCAGCCGCGGATCTCGGCGGCCACCTGGCCGACCTGCTGCTTGTCGATGCCGGACACCCGGATCGAGGTCGGCTTCTCGCACTTGATGTCGATGCCGTCCGGGATGTCATAGACCACGTCGTGGCTGAAACCGAGCTGCAGGTTGAGCTTGTTGCCCTGGACCTGGGCGCGGTAGCCGGTGCCGGTGATCTCCAGATCGCGGTGAAAACCTTCCGAGACGCCGTGGACCAGATTGGCCGCCAGGGTGCGCTGCATGCCCCACATCATGCGGGACTTCTGGCTCTCGTCCTTGGGCCGGACCGTGATCCTGCCATCGTCGAAGCTGACCTCGACCTCCGGGACGAAGCGCATGCTGAGCTGACCCAGCTTGCCCTTCACGGTGATGTCCCGGCCGTCCAGCTTGACGTCGACGCCGCTGGGAACCGGGACAGGGTTCTTGCCGATACGCGACATGATCAGAACACCTCGCAGAGTACTTCGCCGCCGACATTCTCGGCGCGGGCTTCCTCGTCGGAGAGCACGCCCCGCGGGGTCGAAAGGACCGAGATGCCCAGGCCGTTGGCGACCTTGCCCAGGTCGGCGATCTTGGAATAGACGCGCCGGCCCGGCTTCGAGACGCGGCGAATCTTCGAGATCACGGGCGTGCCCTCGAAATACTTGAGTTCGATGACCAGTTCCGGGAAGCCCCGATCGCCGTCTTCCAGACGGAAATCGCGGATGTAGCCTTCGCGCTTGAGCACGTCGAGCACGCCGGCGCGGAACTTCGAGGCCGGCGCCCGGACGGCGGTCTTGCGCGCCATCTGGCCGTTCCGGATACGGGTCAACATATCTCCGATGGGATCAGAAAACGACATGTCTCTATCCTTACCAGCTCGACTTGACGAGGCCCGGGATCAATCCCTGGGAGCCAAGTTCACGCAGCGCGATGCGCGACAGGCCCAGCTTGCGGTAATAACCGCGGGACCGGCCGGTGATCGCGCAGCGGTTGCGCAGGCGCGTCTTGGAGCTGTTGCGCGGCAGTTCCGCCAGCTTCAGACGGGCGGCGAAGCGCTCTTCCTGCGGACGCGAAGGATCCTTCGCGATCGCCTTCAGCTCGGCGCGCTTGGCGGCGTGTTTCTTCACCAGCTGGCGGCGCTGCTTGTCCTTCTCGATAGAGCTGACCTTGGCCATTATTCGCTCCCCGGCTTGCGGAACGGCATGTTGAACCCGGCGAGAAGCTCCCGCGCCTCGTCGTCGGTCCGCGCCGTCGTGCAGATGATGATGTCCATGCCCCGGATGTCGTCGACCTCGTCGTAGTTGAGTTCCGGAAAGACGATCTGTTCCTTCAGGCCCATGGCGTAGTTGCCGTGACCGTCGAAGCTGTTGGGGTTCACGCCCCGGAAGTCCCGAACGCGCGGCAGCGCGATGGTGATCAGCCGGTCCAGGAACTCGTACATGCGGCTGGCGCGCAGCGTGACCTTCACGCCCACCGGCATGCCCTCGCGCAGCTTGAAGGTCGCCACCGACTTGCGGGCCTTGGTGATCACCGGCCTCTGGCCTGTGATCCGGGCCAGTTCCGCGGCAGCGGCCTGCACCTTCTTGGAATCGCTGACCCCTTCGCCGACACCGATATTGACCACGATCTTCTCGAGCTTCGGCATCTGCATGACGTTCTTGTAGCCGAACCGTTCCGTCATCTGCGGAACGACCTGGCTGGTGTAATGTTCTTTCAGTCTTGGCTGAGCCATCCTGCTCCTCCTCAGACGTCGATCACTTCGCCGGACCGCTTGGCGACGCGCACCTTGCGGCCATCCTCGAGCACCTTGAAGCCGACGCGCGTGGGCGCGCCGTCCTTCGGGTCCTCGTGGGCGACATTGGAAATGTGGATCGGCGCCTCGCGCTCGATGATCCCGCCGGGATTGCCCGCGCCGGGACGCTGATGACGCTTGATCATGTTCACGCCGGAGACCACAACGCGGCGCTCGTCACGGATGACGCGCAGCACCTCGCCCTTGCGGCCCTTGTCGCGGCCGGCCAGCACGACGACCTTGTCGCCCTTCCTGATCCTGAACTTCTCGGCCATGGTTACAGAACCTCCGGCGCCAGCGAGATGATCTTCATGTAGCCCTTGCCGCGCAGCTCGCGGGTCACGGGACCGAAGATGCGCGTGCCGATCGGCTCGTTCTGCTTGTTGATCAGCACCGCCGCATTGCGATCGAAGCGGATCGCAGTGCCGTCGCCGCGGCGCACTTCCTTGGCCGTACGCACGATCACCGCGCGCATCACGTCGCCCTTCTTGACGCGCCCGCGCGGGATGGCCTCCTTGACGGAGACGACGATGATGTCGCCCACGCCGGCCACCTTGCGCTTCGAGCCGCCCAGCACCTTGATGCACTGCACCCGGCGTGCGCCCGAATTGTCGGCGACGTCCAGGTTGGTTTGCATCTGAATCATCGGACCACTCCTGTCCCTTCACTAAGATCGGCGGAAATCAGCCGGCCTCGTTGCTCACGTTCGTCGCCACCACTTCCCAGCGCTTCAGCTTGGAGTAGGGCGCGCACTCGATGACCCGCACCGTGTCCCCGACCTTGCAGCTGTTCTCGGGGTCATGGGCGTGGATCTTCTTGCTGTGGCGGATGATCTTCTTGTAGAGCGGATGGCTCACCCGCCGCTCCACGCGAATGACCACCGTCTTGTCATTGGCGTCGCTGACCGCGACGCCCTGCATGACGCGCTTCGGCATCTTCTCAGGCTCCCTTCGTCCGCTCGCCCATGACCGTCTTGATGCGCGCGATCTCGCGGCGCACCTGGCGAATGCGGGCCGTGTTCTCGACCTGGCCGGTCACCCGCTGAAAGCGCAGGTTGAACTGCTCCTTCTTCAGGTCGGTCAGGCTTTCCTTCAGTTCGTCTTCGGACTTGGCGCGGATATCCTGCACGTCCATCTCAATTGCCCTCCGGATACCGGCTGACCATCTTGACCTTCATCGGCAGCTTCGCGGCCGCGCGTTCGAAGGCTTCCCTGGCCAGCTCGTGCGGGACACCGTCCAGCTCGAACATGATCCGCCCCGGCTTGACCCGGGCCACCCAGTATTCCGGCGAGCCCTTGCCCTTGCCCATGCGGACCTCGGTCGGCTTCTTCGAAACCGGCACGTCCGGGAAGATGCGGATCCAGACGCGGCCGGCGCGCTTGATATGGCGCGTGATGGCGCGCCGCGCGGCCTCGATCTGACGCGCGGTGACCCGCTCCGGCTCCTGGGCCTTCAGGCCATAGGCGCCGAAGTTCAGCGTCGTGCCGCCCTTGGCGACGCCATGGATGCGTCCCTTGTGGGCCTTGCGGAATTTCGTCCGTTTCGGTTGCAGCATTTTCCCGCCTCAACTCAACAGTTCGTCACGAGGAACGGCCGCCGGAGCTCTGCTGCTCCTGCAGACGCTTGTCCTGCGCCATCGGGTCGTGCGCCATGATCTCGCCCTTGAAGACCCAGACCTTGACGCCGATCGCGCCGTAGGCGGTCTTCGCCGTCGCGGTGCCGTAGTCGATGTCGGCGCGCAGCGTGTGCAGCGGCACACGGCCCTCGCGGTACCACTCGGTGCGGGCGATCTCGGCGCCGCCCAGACGGCCCCCGCAGTTGATCCGGATGCCCAGCGCGCCCAGGCGCATGGCGTTCTGGACCGCACGCTTCATGGCGCGCCGGAAGGCCACGCGGCGCTCCAGCTGCTGGGCGATGTTCTCGGCCACCAGCCTGGCGTCGACCTCGGGCTTGCGGATCTCGACGATGTTCACCGCGACCTCCGAGGACGTCATGGCCGAGAGATCCCGGCGCAGCTTCTCGATGTCGTGACCCTTCTTGCCGATGACCACCCCCGGCCGCGCCGAATGGATGGTCACGCGCGCCTTCTTGGCCGGCCGCTCGATGACGACCCGCGACACGCCGGCGCCCGACAGACGCTTGAACAGGTGGTCGCGGATCCTGAGATCCTCGTGCAGCAGGTTGGAATAGACCTTGTCGTCCGCGAACCAGCGCGAGTCCCAGGTGCGGTTGATGCCGAGCCGGAGCCCGATCGGATTGACCTTGTGACCCATCAGTTCGCCTCCTCGACTTCGGCGACCACGACCGTCAGATGGCTGAACGGCTTCACGATCCGGCCGGCGCGGCCCCTGGCGCGCGCCTGAAAGCGCTTCATCACCAGGCCCTTGCCGACATGGGCTTCCTTGACCACCAGCAGATCGGGATCGAGCTGGTGGTTGTTCTCCGCATTGGCGATGGCGCTCTGCAGCACCTTCTTCACGTCCAGCGAGATCCGGCGCTTGTTGAAGCTCAGCTGGACCAGCGCGTCCTCGACCTTGCGGCCGCGGATGGTCTGGGCGACCAGATTGAGCTTCTGCGGGCTGATGCGCAGGTTGCGCCCGATGGCCCGGGCCTCGTTGTCGGCGAGCGACCGTTCTCTTGCTTGCTTGCCCATCCGACTATCTCCTCTTGGCCTTCTTGTCGGCGGCATGGCCGTAATAGGTCCTGGTCGGCGCGAACTCGCCGAACTTGTGACCGACCATTTCCTCCGACACCAGCACCGGAATGTGCTTCTGGCCGTTATAGACGCCGAACGTCAGACCGACGAACTGCGGCAGAATCGTCGAGCGCCGGGACCAGATCTTGATCACGTCCTTGCGCCCCGACTCCCGCGCCGCCTCGGCCTTCTTCAACAGAAAGCCGTCGACGAACGGTCCTTTCCAAACTGAACGTGCCACGGTCCGCTCTTCCCTTCGTTTCCGAGGCCCACCGGCCTCTCGTCAGTTCGCGCTACCGCTTGTGGCGGCTGCGCATGATCCACTTGTCGCCGGCCTTGTTGCGCCGTGTGCGCGCACCCTTGGTCGGCTTGCCCCACGGGGTCACCGGATGACGGCCGCCCGAGGTGCGGCCCTCGCCGCCGCCATGCGGATGGTCGACCGGGTTCATGGCCACGCCGCGCACGGCGGGCCGTTTGCCGATCCAGCGCTTGCGGCCGGCCTTGCCCAGCTTCGTGTTGGCCTGGTCGGGGTTGCTCACGGCGCCGACGGTGGCCATGCACTCGCCGCGCACCATGCGCTGTTCGCCCGAGGACAGACGGAGCTGGGCATAGCCCGCGTCCTTGCCGATCAGCTGCGCGTAGGCCCCGGCGGAGCGGGCCATCTGGCCGCCCTTGCCCGGCTTCATCTCCACATTGTGGATGATGGTGCCGACCGGCATGTTGCGCAGCGGCATCGCGTTGCCCGGCTTGATGTCGCAGCGCTCGCCGGAGAGCACGCGGTCGCCGACGGCCAGACGCTGCGGCGCCAGGATGTAGCTCAGCTCGCCGTCCTGGTACTCGATCAGCGCAATGAAGGCCGTCCGGTTCGGATCGTATTCCAGCCGCGTCACCGTCGCCGGCATGTCGAACTTGCGCCGCCGGAAATCGACCATGCGGTAGCGCCGCTTGTGGCCGCCGCCGATCCGGCGCGCGGTGATCCGGCCGGTGTTGTTGCGTCCGCCCTTCTTCGTCAGGCCTTCGGTCAGGCTCTTGACCGGACCGCCCTTGTGCAGAGCCGAACGGTCGACCGAAACCAGGCCCCGCTGGGACGGCGTCGTCGGATTGTACGTCTTGAGCGCCATGGCTTCAGAGTCCCGTGGTCACATCGATGGAGTGGCCTTCCGCCAGGGTGACGATGGCCTTCTTGACGTCCGGCCGGCGGCCGGGCCGCCCGCGGAAGCGCTTGGTCTTGCCCTTCACGATCATGGTGTTGACGGCCGAGACCTCCACCTTGAACAGGGTCTCCACCGCCGCCTTGATCTCGGGCTTGGTGGCGTCCTTCGCAACCCGGAAGACCACCTGATTGTGCTCCGACAACAGGGTCGACTTCTCGGTGATCACCGGGCTCTCGATGATGTCGTAATAGCGTTCAAGGCTCATTTGAGACGCGCCTCCAGCGCTTCGACCGCCGCCCGCGTCAGCACCAGGTGCTCGCGGCGCAGGATGTCGTAGACATTCGCGCCCTGGCTGGGCAGCACGTCGATCATCGGGATGTTCCTGGCCGCGCGGACGAAGTTCTCGTTCGGCTCCATGCCGTCGACGATCAGCGCCGAGCTCAGGCCGAGGCCCTTCAGCTTCGCCGCCAGGCCCTTGGTCTTGGCCTCGTCCAGCGACGCCGTGTCGACGATGATCAGCTTGTCGTCGGCGCGCTTGGACGACAGCGCATGCAGCATGGCCAGCCGCCGGACCTTCTTGGGCAGATCATGGGCGTGGCTGCGCACCACCGGACCGTGGGCGACGCCGCCGCCGCGGTGGTTCGGGGCCTTCCACGAACCCTGGCGTGCGCGGCCCGTGCCCTTCTGCTTGAAGGGCTTGGCGCCGGTGCGCGCGACTTCGTGGCGGCCCTTGACCTTGTGGGTGCCGGCGCGCCGCTTGGCGAGCTGGTAGTTCACCATGCGGTGCAGGATGTCGGCGCGGGGCTCGAGGCCGAAAATGCCGTCGTCGAGTTCGATCTCGCCGGCTTCGCCGTTCTCGAGGTTGATGACCTTGGCCTGCATGGTCACTTCTCCTCCTTGCTCTCGGCGCCCTGCGCCTCGGCGGGCGCTTCGCTCGGGGCCTCGGCTTCGGCTTCCGCCGGCTCTTCCGCAGGGGCTGCCGCCGGCGCGGCCGCGGCCGCACGGACGGCGGCCGGGAACGGCGCCTCCTCGGGCAGGGCCCGCTTGACCGCGTCGCGCAGCAGCACCCAGGCGCCCTTGGCGCCCGGCACGCCGCCCTCGACGAGGACGATGCCGCGCTCGTCGTCGGCGCGGACCACCTTCAGGTTCTGCACCGTGACCCGCGCGTCGCCCATGTGGCCGGCCATCTTCTTGCCCTTGAACACCCGGCCCGGATCCTGGCACTGACCGGTGGAGCCGTGGCTGCGGTGCGAGACCGAGACGCCGTGGCTGGCGCGCAGGCCGGCGAAGTTGTGGCGCTTCATGGCGCCCGCGAAGCCCTTGCCGATCGAGGTGCCGACGACGTCGACCTTCTGACCGGGGACGAAGTGCGAGGGCAACAGCTCGGCCCCCACGTCGACCAGCGCGTCGGCGTCGACCCGGAACTCGGCCAGCTTCATCTTCGGCTCCACCTCGGCCTTGGCGTAGTGGCCGCGCATGGGCTTGTTGACGTTCTTCACCTTGGCCTTTCCCGCGCCCAGTTGCAGCGCGGTATAGCCGTCGGTCTCCGCCGTGCGGTGCGCGACGACCTGACAGCCGTCGATCTGCAGCACCGTCACCGGCAGATGCTCGCCGCCCGCGCCGAAGACGCGGGTCATGCCAAGCTTGCGTGCAATTAGTCCGGTTCGCATGGAACTCATCCCGACCTAGAGCTTGATCTCAACGTCGACGCCCGCGGCGAGGTCGAGCTTCATCAGCGCGTCCACCGTCTGGGGCGTCGGTTCGACGATGTCCAGCAACCGCTTGTGGGTCCGGATCTCGAACTGTTCGCGCGACTTCTTGTCGATATGCGGCGAACGCAGCACCGTGAACTTCTCGATCCGCGTCGGCAGCGGGATCGGCCCACGCACCTGGGCGCCCGTGCGCTTGGCGGTGTTCACGATCTCGCTCGTCGACTGGTCAAGTACCCGATGATCGAAGGCCTTCAGCCTGATCCGGATATTCTGACTGTCCATGTCGCGCTTCCCTTAAGTAAAACCGGCCGCCGTCGAAAAGGCCCGGCGGCGGCCAGGTATTCGTGTGCCTACTCTATGATGGACGCGACGACGCCGGCGCCGACGGTGCGTCCGCCCTCGCGGATGGCGAAGCGCAGGCCCTCGTCCATCGCGATCGGGTTGATCAGCTGCACCGTCATGGCGACGTTGTCGCCCGGCATCACCATCTCCGTGCCTTCCGGCAGTTCGATCACGCCCGTGACGTCCGTCGTCCGGAAATAGAACTGCGGCCGGTAGTTGCCGAAGAACGGCGTGTGACGGCCGCCCTCCTCCTTGGTCAGGATATAGGCCTCCGCCTTGAACTTCGTGTGCGGCGTGATCGAGCCCGGCTTCGCCAGAACCTGGCCGCGCTCCACGTCGTCGCGCGCCACGCCGCGCAGCAGCGCGCCGATGTTGTCGCCCGCCTCGCCCTGATCCAGCAGCTTGCGGAACATCTCCACGCCCGTGCACGTCGTCTTCTTGGTGTCGCGGATGCCGACGATCTCGACCTCCTCGCCAACCTTGACCACGCCGCGCTCCACGCGCCCCGTCACCACCGTGCCGCGGCCCGAGATCGAGAACACGTCCTCGATCGGCATCAGGAACGGCTGGTCCTTCGGACGCTCCGGCTGCGGCACGTACTCGTCCACCGCCTTCATCAGCTCCAGGATCGCCTTCTTGCCGATCTCGTCGTTCGTCCCCTCGACCGCCGCCAGCGCAGAGCCGCGGATGATCGGGATGTCGTCGCCGGGGAAATCGTACGAAGACAGCAGCTCGCGGATCTCCAGCTCGACCAGCTCCAGCAGTTCCTCGTCGTCGACCTGGTCGACCTTGTTCATGAACACCACCAGCGCCGGAACGCCCACCTGGCGCGCCAGCAGGATGTGCTCGCGCGTCTGCGGCATCGGACCGTCCGCCGCCGAAACCACCAGGATCGCGCCGTCCATCTGCGCAGCGCCCGTGATCATGTTCTTCACGTAGTCGGCGTGACCCGGGCAGTCGACATGCGCGTAGTGACGGTTCTCCGTCTCGTACTCCACATGCGCCGTCGAGATCGTGATGCCGCGCGCCTTCTCCTCCGGCGCGTTGTCGATGTCCGCGTACGACTTCACCGCGCCGCCATATTCCGCAAGCGTCATCGTGATCGCCGCCGTCAGCGTCGTCTTGCCGTGGTCAACATGGCCAATCGTGCCAACGTTGCAGTGCGGCTTGTTACGCTCAAACTTCTCCTTGGCCAT